>JBLMZU010000056.1:0-10177 GCA_050258995.1 Bacteroidota bacterium | reverse complement strand
TGCCGCCTTCGCTGACGACGATACAGGCCATACTGGCGGTCGGCTCGTCCAGGATCTCCCGCAGGCGGCGTCCTGAGCCGGTTACCAGGAAGGTACTGCCCGCCAGCTCCGGGACAGCCTGTGGAAGCTCGACTTCTCCTACAACCGGGAAGCGGGTCCGGGGCTCGACCGGCCAGCGCAGGCAGACGGAGATGTTTCCAGCCGCGCCTTCACTGGCTTCAATCCCGGCGAGGTGCCGGCCCGCCTCGCCCATCATCGTCAATAGATCATCAAGTTCAGGATATGGTGCTTCTATCATTTTCCTATTCCATTTCTTTCCGTTAATCGCAATAATCGTGAGTACGCTTCATCCCAGCCATGGTCGCGGACAGGATGGTATTCTTCGACCTCGAAGGAGGCACGCACGACCGCGCGGGCCTCGTTGAGGGAGCCGAGATGCCCCAGGCCAATTGCCTGCATCAAAACATTGCCGATCGCAGTGGCTTCCACGGGACCGGTGATCACAATCCGGTCCGTTGCATTTGCAGTAAATTGATTCAGCAGGCGGTTCTTGGTCCCCCCGCCAATGATATGGATGGGCGCAAATCTTTTCTCCGCCACTTCCTCCAGTTTTTGAAGGACCCAGCGGTATTTCAACGCCAGGCTTTCCAGCGCCACCCGGGCGATCTCGCCCTTGGTCTGCGGCACGGGCTGGCCTGTATCGGCGCAGAATTTCCGAATTCGTTCCGGCATGTTACCCGGATGGAGAAAGGCAATATCGTCCGGATCGACAACCGCCAGGAATGGCTGCGCTTCGGATGCCTGGCGGGTGATCTCATCGTAGGACAGGTCCTCTCCCTGCCGGGCCCAGTTCCGCCTGCATTCCTGAACGAGCCATAACCCCATGATATTCTTCGACAAACGCCAGGTGCCAAACACACCGCCCTCGTTGGTAAAGTTATATTCGAGGGCTTTTTCTGTCAGCGACGGCTCGCGGACTTCCGCACCCATGATCGACCATGTCCCCGAGCTGATCCAGGCGAAATCCTCGTTCCTGGCCGGGACGGCAGCCACTGCCGAGCCGGTATCGTGACAGGCAGGGACCACGATCCGGACGGCGCCTGCGCCGGTCTCCTCGGCAACCTGTGGGAGGAGCATCCCAATCGAAGTCCCCGGTGCGGTAACCTGCCCGAAGAGGTGCGTTGGAATGTTCATCGCCTCCAGTACCGGTGTTGCCCAACTGCGGGTACGCGGGTCCAGGCATTGACTCGTGGTCGAGTCGGTGAACTCATTGGAGATCTCACCGCTCAGCCAGAAATTGAACAGATCCGGGATCATGAGAAATGTTTTCGCCGCATCTAGAACCGGCGATTTCTGCAGGGACATCGCCAGAAGTTGATACAGCCCGTTGATCTGCATGAACTGGATGCCGGTGTGGGCAAAGATTTCAGCGCGAGGCATGCACTTGAAGGCGGCTTCGAGCATGCCGTCGGTACGTGCATCCCGGTAGTGAAATGGGTTGGATAATAACGAATGATTCCGATCGAGCAATGCAAAATCCACCCCCCAGGTGTCGAGACCGATCCCGTCCAGGTGTACCCCTTTTTTCACAGTGGCCGCGATCCCCAATTTGATCTCGCTCCACAGGCGCAGGACATCCCAATGGATGCCGTCGTTGATCGGCACCGGTCCGTTGGGAAAACGGTGGGTTTCGGCCAGCGTGAGCCGGTCGCCGTCCAGGGCCGCCAGGATGGTGCGCCCGCTTTCGGCGCCGAGATCGACAGCAAGGTAGTTATGAGCGATGGTCATGGCTTAGTCCAGGTGAAAATATTCTTCCAATTCAACAAAGGTCTCATCCGGCCGGGCATTGGCGTCCACGAACGGAGACATGAATTCCTGCCAACGCGTGTTGACATCCCTGGCAGCCATTTTGGCCTGTGCGGAAGAAAGGCTTTCTTCGGTTTCGAAGTAGCCGAAGATCAGGCCATCCTCGCGCAGGAACAGGGTGTAGTTATGCCAGCCCGTCTCCCGCAGCGCGGCGAGCATCTCGGGCCAGACGTGTTTGTGATGCTCCTTATATTCTGCAAGGCGGTCCTGCCGGACCTTGAACTGGAAGCCAACACGTTTCATGAGTCTGTCCTTTGCCCCTTATTTTTGGATCTGGTACGGTGTGTGATGAAGCGGCTCGGCACCGGTTTCTACGATGAGATAGCCGTTTTCGATGCGCAGTCCGCCCCAGGGTGCGTTGAACATGGGAATGTCGATGGAGATGATCATATCCTGTTTCAAAACAGCCGGGCTGCTTGGCCCAAAGATCGGCGGCTCGAACTCGATCACGCCGACGCTGTGCACGCCCGAGTAAAGGAAGAACTGTCCCAGGCCTGCATCGTCGACAATCTTCCTGCCGATCGCTTCCACTGCGCGGCCCTCCACGCCCGGACGCAGGGCGGCACAGGAGGCCTCCTGGGCCCGCACTGCGACATCGAGCGCGCGGCGAATCTCATCGCCCGGTTCACCTACAGTGACAAGACGTCCGATGGCAGCATGATATCCCTCGTAACGAGGAGCAATCGTTAGAAGAACCGATTCGTTCTCTTCGATCCGGCGAAACGTGGAGCGGGCAAGGATCGGACGGGTATTGGGGCCTGAAGCCACAATGGTATCAATACCGGTTCCCTCGGAGCCGGCGCGGCGCATGGCCGAATCGATCTCTGCCGCAATTTCACGCTCGGTGACACCCGGCCGGAGGATATCCACTGCCGCTTGAAAACCCGTTTCAGCAATCTTATAGGCGTATCGAATGACTTCTATTTCCGCGGAGGATTTCCGGGATCTCAGATCGCACAAATCATTTTCCATGTCCACCCATTCGAGGCCCGGCAGGGCGGATTTCAGGGAATGAAGCAGGCTGCTACTGATCAATCCCTGCCCGGCAAGCCCCGCCCGTTTGAGTGTACGAATATCCATTTCTGCGAGGATCTCTGCCAGGCTTTGAATTTTTGAGAACGGGTAATCCTCCCCGGGGTGCGTAAACTCGCGCAGGACCCTGACGTCGGCGATCTGGCCCGTTAAAAGCGCGTACTGGTCGCTCTCCGGCCCGGTCAGCATGATGGGATTTCCCTGCCTGAACACCAGGATGCAGACCGGCTCGAAATGGACGGGAAAGTTCGCCAGCCAGCGGGCGTGGGCCGGGCCATAGGTGGCGCGGTCATCGGCATAGGCCACCAGAAAATCAAGCTCCTGCGCATCCATCAGCGCCTGGACCTTTTTCCAGCGCTCCGGATATTCAGAAGAGGGAATGGATGGTTTTATGTTTTCCAGCATCGGGTTCCATCTATGTTGAGACAAGCACAGGTTGCCCTTTGTCCATCTACCCGGGGCAGATGGACAAAGGGACGAAAATACAGATTACCAGTTGAACTGATCGATGTTGTCTTTGTTGTAGATGAAGGGCTGTCCAAGCAGGACGTTCAGACCGAGGTCGGGATCATCCTGGATGGTGTAATCGCCAAGCTTTCCAGCCTTGAAAGAGTCACCAGCCTTGCCGGCGATTTCCTTGGTGGCGAGCGCGTGCATCGCGTACACAGCCAGGTAACCGAGGTCGGAGGGATTCCAAAGGGCGAACTGCGGGGCTGAGCCGTTCTTGACGTATTCGCGCATCTGGTTCGGGGTGCCGAGACCAGTGACAAAGACCTTGCCGATCAGGTTTGCATCCGTGACCGCGCGGGCGGAGGCCGCGATACCGACGGTGGTCGGGGCAATGATGACCTTCAGATCGGGATACTTTGTGAACAGCGCCTGGGCTTCGTTGTAACTCTTGGTGTCATCGTCGTCGCCGTACACCACTTCGACCAGCTTCAGCTTGGAATATTCAGGCTTTTCCAGTTCCTTCTTCATCACGTCAATCCAGGCGTTCTGGTTCGGAGCGGTGGAGGTGGCGCTCAGGATGGCGATATTGCCGCCATCAGCACCGGCCAGCTCGGAGGCCATCTTGATCTGGATGGCACCGATATCCTGGGTGACGGCCTGGTTGATGTGCAGGTTGCGGCCGTCCTTGGCAATGGCGGAATCCCAGGTGACGACCGGGATGCCGGCTTCCATGGCAGACTTGCCGGTCGGGACGAGGGCATCGGCGTCATTGGCAGAGATTGCCAGACCGCAGGGCTTCTGGGCAATCAGGGAGTTGAGCAGGGTGATCTGTTCGGTCGCATCGGCGGTGGCTGAACCCTGATACTGCACCTTGATGCCAAGTTCCTTGGCGGCTTCCTGGGCGCCATTGTTGGCGGTATCGAAGTACGGATTGCCCAGGTTCTTCGGAACGAGATAATAATCCCCGGCGCATTCAGCGGCAGCGGCCTGCGTGGAGGCGGGTGCTTCGGTCGCGGCAGGGGCCTGCGTGGCAGCAGCAGGCGGCTCGGTCGCGGCAGGAGGCTGCGTGGCAGGAGCCGGCGTGGCCTTTGGAGCACATGCTCCCAACAGCAGCCCCAGGAGTGTTACGAGACTAATGACTACAATCAACGAGCGTTTCATTTCTTCTTTCTCCTTCAATTTTGTGAGTTGAATTTTCGTCAGACACCAATACAGGCAAAAAATTAATCGACTTCTGCGACCACCTCCTTTCTGGATTTTGATTTGGTCCAGGCTATTGCAGTCAGCTTGTTACCGGAACCAGCGCAGGCGCGAGCTTAAACATTTGCGATCACCGCCGCCCGCGACCAGAAGAAAAAGGCGAAAAAGAGGATAAAGACGAGCAGGAAAACCAAGACCGGAACCAGGGAACGTACATTGAAATTCCTCCCGACTCCTGCCGCACTCTGCACCAGGCTTGGGACAAGGATGGACAGGATCAGCAGCAGACCGATCGCGACCCCCTGCACCTGTCCCTGGATGTTGAGCAGCCCCATCCCAAAATGCATCAAGCCGATCAGCAGAAGGGCAAGGACGGCACCCACCATCGTGCCCTTTCCACCGTTAATATCCACGCCACCGAGCACCGCGGCTGTGATCACTGCCAGCTCAAGGCCGGTACCGATATCCGGGCGAGTGCTTCCGAAGCGGGCCGCCAGGACCAGGCCTGCCAGGGCCGCCATAAAACCGGACAGCGTATAAATGATGAACTTGATCCTGGCAACCGACACGCCGGAGTATGCAGCAGCATTTTCATTGTTTCCGATGGAGTATAGGTAACGGCCGAATGTCGTCCGGTGCATGACCAGGCCAAACACGAGCGCCAGAATAATGAACAGGGCAACCGAAAAGGGGATCAGGGAACCAAACACCTTGCCCTGACCCAAATATGTGAAGGCCGGCGGATACCCCCTGGCGGCCTGGTCTCCCAGGAAGCCATAGGCAACGCCCCGGTAGAAGGCATACGTTCCCAGTGTGACCACCAGGGCAGGAAGCTTGACGCGTGCGACCAGTAGGCCATTCAGCATGCCGCCCAGCGTACCGAGCAGCAGACCCGATAGGGCTGCCGCCCAGATATTCACGCCATGATTATGAAGCAGCCCCATGAAGGAGGCGCTCATGCCCATGTTGGAAGCAACGGATAGATCGATATTGCCGGTGATAATAATGAAGACCATTGGCAGCATCATCAGGCCGATCTCCATGAAATCGGAGGATGTGCGGGAAAGGTTCTGGGCATCCAGGAAATAGGGCGTGAGGCGCATATTGACCACAACGTCCAGCAGGATCAAGCCGACGAGCATCCATTCCCAGCGCTGGAATTGGGACCAGAAGGAGCGTCGCGGCGCGTACTCACTGATCAGTTTTGATTCAGATACAACTTCTGCGCTCATTTCTTTGCCCTTTCCACGCGATTCAGGATCCATTTGTCGGAAAGCACTGCAATCAGGATCAGCAGGCCCTGCGCCGCCAGCTGCCAGAAGGGTGAGATGCGGATCAGGGTCAGCGAGTTCTGGATAATTCCCAGCAGCAGGGCGCCCAGCATCACCCCCGGGACGGTACCCACGCCGCCGCTGATGCTGACGCCGCCGACGACGGACGCCGCAACCGACTGGAGCTCAAAACCCAACGCCGTATTAGTCTGTGCCGATTCGAAGCGCGACACCCAGAGCACCGCTGCAAGACCGGCCAGCAAACCGCTGAGCAGATAGACCAAAAAGATGATGCGCTGCTTGCGGATCCCGGAGTATTGGGCGGCATCCGGGTTGCTGCCCACAGCGTAAATGGCGCGCCCGGTGCGTGTGTAATTCAAAAAGTAATGCACAACCAGGGCAACCAGCAAGGCGATAATGACCATGTTCGGCAGCCCGAACGGTGTCCCCTTGGAGAGGGACTTGAACGCTGCCGGCAGCTCGAACGAATTGATCCACGTCCCCTGGCTGTAAAAGAAGACCAGACCGCGATAAATGCTCAGTGTTCCCAGCGTGGCGATGATCGGTGGGACCTTACCAAAGGAAATGATCAACCCATTGAACGAACCCAGCACCGCGCCCAGGGCCATCCCCAGCAAGACGGCGAAGATGACCGGCATCCCTGGGTTCTCCTTCACCGAAAAAGCGACCATCATCCCCACCAGACCGATCATGGACCCGACCGAGAGATCGATGCCATGCGTGATGATGACCATGGTCTGCGCCAGGGCTACGATGGTCAGGATCGAGATATTCAGCAGGATATCCTTGAAATTGTCGATGGACAGGAACGCGGGCGCCCGCAGCGAGACGAGGATCACTAGGATCAGGATAAATACGCTGATGCCCGCCTCGCGGAACTGGACCAGCGTCCAAAGCAGGTCAGAAAAGGAACGGGATGTATTCCTGACAGGAGGATTCTGGACGGTCACGCAGCACCTCCCTCGGTTACGGTCTGTGTGGCGGCGGCAATGATCTTTTCCTGGGTCGCCTCCGCCCGTGTGAACTGGGCAGTCATATGCCCTTCGTGCATGACCAGGATCCGGTCGCTCATGCCCAACACCTCAGGTAACTCAGAGGAGATCATCAATATCGCCATTCCTTCCGATGCGAGTTTGCTCATCAGCGCGTGGACAGCCGCCTTGGTGCCAACATCGATGCCGCGGGTCGGCTCATCCAGGATCAGGATGCGCGGCTGAGTCGCCAGCCATTTGGCCAGCACCACTTTCTGCTGGTTCCCCCCTGAAAGCTCGCGCGCCTTCTGCCAGATATTGCTGGCGCGCACTTCCATCTGGCGGGCAGCGTCAAAGCTCGCCTTGCGCTCGGTCTTGAAGTTCATCCAGCCGCTCCTTGCATATTCACGCAGCATGGGCAGGCTGATGTTCGAGGTGATATGCATGGCCGGGATCAGGCCATGCAGCTGGCGGTCTTCCGGCACATAGGCCAGGCCGAGCCCAATCGCCTGCCGGGGAGATGTAACGTTCACCTCGCGGCCGTCGATCTTGATCCGGCCCCCGGTCGCGGGTTCGACGCCGAAGATGGCGCGGGCTACGTTCGTGCGTCCGGCCCCCACCAACCCGGCCATACCCAGGATCTCCCCTTTGCGCAGTTCAAAGCTGATATCCCGAAAAGAGCCCGCCCGGGTGAGGTTTTCCACCTGGAGAATTACTTCGCCAGCTTTTACATCTTGTTTGGGGAACAGGTTGCTGATCGTTCGTCCCACCATCATGCGGATGAGATCGTCGCGGGTCACATCGTTCATCGAACGGGTATCGACATACGTGCCATCCCGAAGGACGGTCACGCGGTCTGCGATCTCGAAGAGCTCCTCCAGCCGGTGGGAAATGAAAATTATGGCCTTCCCCTCCTCCCGAAGCCGGCGCACGAGGCGGAAGAGGTCGGCCACCTCGTTCAGCGTAAGGGAGGACGTTGGCTCGTCCATGATCAGAATGCGGGCGTTGAGCGAAAATGCCCTGGCGATCTCCACCATCTGCTGCTGGGCGATGCTCAGGCTGCGGGCCTTTTGTTTCAGGTCCAGGTGCACACCCAGGGAGTTCAACAGGTCCCCCGCCTGTTTGTAAAGCTTGCGCCAGTCGATCCGTCCGCCGGCGGCCAGGGGCTGGTATCCCACGAAAATATTCTCGGCCACGTTCAGGTCCGGGAAAAGACTGAGCTCCTGGTAGATGGCGGTGATCCCGGCCTGACGCGTCTCCCACGTGTCCCTGAAATGGACCGGGTTCCCATCCAAAAGCACCTCACCTCCGTCCGGCTGATGAACGCCTGTGATCACTTTAACCAGGGTCGACTTCCCCGCGCCGTTCTCCCCCAGCAGCGCATGAACTTCCCCGGGCCGCAGTGCGAATGAGACGCGGTGCAGCACTTCCACGCCCGAGAAGCTTTTCGAGATATTCTTTAGTTCCAGGATGGTTTCACTCACGAGAGGCACCTCATTTCAACGAGCATGGACCAATTCTTCGCCGCAGATGGAGAATGGGATGTTCGCCCACTGCAGACGGGTCTTCCATTCATCGCTAATCCCTGTGTCTGTGAACAGGTGTGTAATCTGGATCGAGCGTGCAAATATCGTAAGGTCTTCGTGGCCGAGCTTGCTGGAATCGACCATGGCGAACACCTGTCGCGCCGATTCGAGCGCCTTGCGTTTGAGCTGGGCCTCCTCCAGATGGACTTCTGTCAGGCCGCGCTCCACGCTGAAGCCGCTGCACGAGACAAACGCTTTTTGAATGTGGAGGTCTCCGATAATCTGTTCACTTAACAAGCCGGTCACAGACGAGCCATCCGGACGTACCACTCCCCCGATCAGGATGACGGTATTGGTTGGGTTTTGGGCGAGCAGGCGGGCAACTTCGATGCCATTGGTCACCACGCGCAGGTGACTGCGATCCTTCAGGTTCAGGGCCAGGTAGTAGGCCGTGCTGCTCGCATCCAGCAGGATGGAATCTCCATCCTCGACAAGCTTTGCGGCCCCCGCGCCAATCCAGTTCTTTTCCCTGGAATGTTCCTGGTGTCGGATCCCGAAGGCGGCGTGCGCCTGCTGCGTGGCTTCATTCAGGACGGCACCGCCATGCACACGGGTGAGATAGCCTTCGTTTTCCAGGGCATTGAGATCGTTTCGAACCGTGCCTTCTGAAATCCCAAGCATCCTGGCAATTTCCGGAACACGTAATCCTGGTTGCTCTCGCAATAATTCAAGCAATGACTGGCGCCGTTCGTAGCTAGTCAAGGAATTACCTCACAAATTGATGATTTTCTTGCTGAATTTTACTGTTTCATGGTATATGATTTGTAGTTTTTTGTCAATAACCAAATATTCAACAATATTCAACAAATGTCACGGATTTTATTGAGTAATATCATATGCTAAATAAAAATCCCGGTACGAGACCGGGACTCTTATTCAGGTGACACAGAAGGGTGGTCTTATTCCGTCTCGCGGCGGGCCAGCACACGGACCGTGTCTGGAATTGGCTTGTCTGCGACCAGGATCAGATAGCCGCCTCCGCCGGCACCCGAGAGCTTCCAGCCAAGCGCCTGATCGCGGTATTCATCGATCAGGTCACTAATGCGGTCGTTCAGCATGTGCGGGAACATGGCGACCTGTGCCTCGAAGGATTCACGCATGCTGCGCCCAAAATTCACAATATCCTTTCCGAGGATGGCATCCCAGCAAAAGTCGGCGGCATCGGCCAGGGCTTTGGCCAGCTCGTGATTAAATCTTGTATCGACCAGCACATCGTAGGCAGAGAAGCGCGGCCCGAGGGCAACCAGGTAAAGAGAGCTTTCGACAAAACGCAGCAGCGTCTCATCCATGACGTGATCGATTTTCGTGGGCCAGTATTTTCCTTCGTAATGAGCTTTTGCCAGTCCCGGAAAAACAATGCCGATCGAATCCTGGGATCCTGAAATCACCTTCGTCCCCGGCGGATTGTCATAGCAGAACAGAACCTTGGCCAATTTTTCCGGGTTGCCGGCCGGTAATTTGGGTCCCCACAAGTCCAGCGCCGAGCGCCGGGTGCTGGAAGCCATGCCGCTGCGCTCGTTGAATTCGATGGTCGGCTCCAACGAAATGGTGATCACAGAGCCCGGATAATGCTCCGAGACGTAGGGCTGATCCAGCCACCCACCGGCCAGGTCGATCCGATACGGCATGTACTCCCGCTGGCGGAGGGCCGTGGTGGACCGTGGCTCCAACCCCTCATAGGGCTTGCGCTCCAATACAACGTATTCGATCCCCAGTTCCTGGCACAGGGCGCGTTTCTCCGGGATATGCCCGTCGGCATTGACTACAAAGTAATCTGGCA
>JBLMZU010000055.1:0-9175 GCA_050258995.1 Bacteroidota bacterium | reverse complement strand
GACATGGGTCCCCGTCTTTTGGAGACTGCCAGGGATGTTGCCCGGGAAGTGGAGAAGGCTGGAAACATAAAATAGGGACCTGACAGAATTGTGGACAGGCATACAAAAAGCGGAGCGCTGTAAGTAGCACTCCGCTTTTGATTCGTTCCTAAACGCTTATGGTGTGGGCGTGGATGTCATGACCGGTTCAGGAGTCAGCGTTGTGGCAGGCTTCGCTGTGGGCGCCACGTATAACTTTGCTGCATCCTCGGCTGTCTTCGGCATCCCGTTCATGATCCAGCGGATGAAGGCGTCGACCGCGTCGGGCTTGAGATGCCCCTTGGGTGGCATCACGCCGATCAGGTTTTCGCCTGGATTTTTGGGGTCCGGAATGGGTGTGCCCTGGATGACCTGGAGCAGGTAGCTGTTCGGATCCCCGGCAACGATATTCCTGTCCTTGTGGTCGCCCGTGGTCAGCATCTCGTCATAGGTGCTCATGGAGTAATTGTTGCTGTCCTTGCCCGCACGGTGACAGGAGATACAGTAGCGCTTCACGATCGGTGCAATATGCACATCATAGGATGGCACTTCACCCTCGGCCAGCGGTGGAAACAAAGGTTTTAGTGCTTCCTGCGGGAGTTCGAAGCGGTCGTCCCACATATAGCGCATGAAGGTGACGATGTAATCGATCTCGCCGGCCGTAAGCTGTCCGCCGTTGGCCTTGCCGAACGGGTTCATGCCTGCATTCGGACGTCCATAGTCGATCACCTGATGCAGGGCAGGGTCGGTGAGCGAGTACAGGACATCCGTGCCGTTAATGGGTGAAATCTGCTTGCCTTCGAGACCCTCCACACCCGTGATCACGGTCACCTTGCCGTCCTCGCCGTGACACTCCACGCAGTTGACGGAATACAGGTCCTGCCCGGTCAGGATCTGGTCCACGAGCGTGGTTGGGACCGCAACCTCCTCCGGTTTCGGATAGGAGGCGGCACGCACGCTGATAACGACAGTCATGGCTACCATTGCAAGAGCGCCGATCAACGCGACCCGGATCGGCCAGCTTCGCCGGGTGGACTCCTGAAAGGCTTCGCGCCGGAATGCATATAAGGCAATGAGAAGTGCCAGCACAGCCGCCGGGATCCATAGTCCGCCGATGACCTGCAAGGTGGTGGATGCCGCCAGCTCTTCCGCGCTGGGGGGAACCGGCAGAACCGCCATAACGGTCAGCAGGATGATATCCAGGATGATGATGGCCATGATGGCCAGATGAAAGATGCGGCGGGAATAGTGCCGGTAGGGGGATTTATCCAGCAGCGGCAGAAGCAGGAGCAGCCCGATCCCGATCCCGGGGATGACAACGGTTGCCAGCCACTCGATCTTGCCGATGATGGGGATCTGCCCGTAGAGGGCCAGGAACTTGAAGAGGAAGAGGAAATACCACTCCGGCCGCGGCAGATAGCTTGTGTCGGACGGATCAGCCTTCGGTTCGTTCGCAACGCCGATAAAAGTAGCGAGCACAATGAGCAGGATAAAAATCCCCAATGAGACGATCAGATCCTTGAAGATGCTGTCGGGCCAGAAGCGTTCCCCGCGATTGAGCTCACGCTCGTACCGTTCGTTGATTTTCTTTTTGGTTTCGTCGTTCATGCTTCCTCTACTCTTCTTTGGACGGGAAATTGGATTCGCCGTGCTTGATGATGAGATAGAGATGCACGCCGATCAGACCCGCCAGGACGGCGGGCAGCATCCAGATGTGGGCGGCGAAGAATCGCTGCAAAGTGAGCGCACTCAGCTCCGGGCCGCCGCGCAGGGCCTTAAGGATGAAGTCACCTATGATTGGGACCGTCCCCGCGATCTGCGTGCCGACCGTGGTCGCCCAGTAGGCTTTTTGATTCCAGGGAAGCAGATAACCGGTAAAACCCATGCCGATCGTGGCAAGCAGCAGCCCGATACCAATGAACCATGTCATCTCACGCGGGTACTTGTACGAGGCGGTCACAAATACCCGGATCATGTGGATGAACACGACCAGTATCATCACGGACGCGCCCCAGTGATGGATGCCGCGGATCAGCCAGCCGAAGGCAACGCCCTGCATGATGTATTGAATGGAATCGTAGGCATGGTCCGGAGAGGGAGTGTAATAAACGGTCAGGAAGACGCCTGTAACTCCCTGTAAAATAAAAAGGAACAGACTCGCCGAGCCGAGTGTGTTCCACCAGTTGCCCAGGGGCTCCGGGCGATCGAGCAGGTTTTTGTAGAGAGCGTTCAGACCCAGCCGTTCATCCAGCCAGTCGAAAAATTTTTTCCACATTGAATTCTCCAGCGTCTTTCCTGTTAGTATGGAGTAAGGCCCGGGGATCGGGTCAGAGACTATTCACCGAGGCCTTTATGAACGATCAATCACGCCTCATAATAGATCTGGAGGATGCCGTCTTCCGTGACGCGGTATTCCGTATAACGGTCGAGCGGACGCGGTGGCGGTCCATCCAGCACCAGGCCCTGCTCGCTGAACTTGGCGTTGTGGCAGGGACACAGGTAGACCTTGTCGCCATCGTCCCAGTTGACCGTGCATCCCAGGTGGGTGCAGCGGCTGTTAAGTATGAGCAGATCGTCTGGCGCCTCCGATTTTCGCAGGACATATCCCCCGTGGCTGGTGGAGGTCCGTTCCCAGCCGTTGACCTGGACGAGTGTAAAGTAGAAGGGAGTTGGCGTGCCGACCGGCATGTCCTCCAGCTTCCCAATGGGGATCCAGCCCTTGCTTGTATCCGCCCGCAAAGCCGGATCGATCAGGTAGGCAACGGCGGGAATCCCGATCGCAGCCGTAATGATACCGCCGACGATCACAGTGGTTCCTTTGATAAAATCCCGCCTGCTGATTTCAGACATAAGCACCTCCAGTACAAAGTCATTGCAGCTTGGGTGGCTCCTCACACGCCCTGCTTTTCAGCTGGGACACCTCTGGCTGGTTCACCGGGACGGACCCGGCCTATTATTTGTTTTTAGCCTGCAAGTCCATGCAAGACGTTTACTGATTAATGATACAAGCGGTAAAATAGGACAGCTTAGTCGTTTTATTCCATTCCGGATTATAAAGGTCAAGCCCCTCTTTTTTGGAGGAAGTCTGAAACGAATAACCCATGAGTATTGTCACTTTTAATATAAAGTGGCGAAATGAGATAATGTGCCAAATTTCCAAAAAACTTACGTCAAGGAGGCTTAAATGAGCCTGAAGAGGAATGTCCCACTGCGGACAGGCCTGCGTTATCGGGGAGAGGTGAACCAACTGGCGTTCGTCCTGCATCGGATTGGTGGGCTGGGGATGGCGATTTTTGTCACGATGCATCTGCTTGCTTCCTTTGTGGGAGGCGACATCGGTAATTCCTTGAACAGCATTTATGAGAACTGGGCCTTCCAGATCTTCATTTTTTTCTGCGTGCTGTTCCATGCCATCAATGGGCTGCGTATTACCATTATTGACCTGTTCCCCAAACTCCTGGAGCACGAGCGGGAGGCCATCTGGATCGAATGGGCGGTCTTTATCCCGGTTTTTGGGATCGCGGCGTTCGTGATCCTCAGCGCGGGGCTGGGAGGCTGACATGGCAACAGGCACAAAACCAAGAGTTCTCTCCTTAAAGAAGCGTGGTCTCAACTTCGAGATGGCGATGTGGATCTTCACCCGGCTCTCTGCTCTGGCGATGTATGCCCTGATCCTGTTCGCTGTGATCGGCGCCCTGGTGATGGGAGCCCGCGGTGAGATGAGCTTCGCCGACATCCTGCGTTGGGGTTACATGCCCAACCTCAACCACGTCCAAAGCACGAATGTCCCGGACCTGGCGCCCTGGTCGACGCCGTTCTGGCGGCTGGTGGGAAGTGCGCTGCTGCTGGTTGCCGTGGCGCACGGCGTGCATGGACTGGTGGTGATCGCGGACGATTACATCACCTCCGAGCGCGGGCGAAAGATCGTCCGCCTGTTGAGCATCCTCATGATGATCTCGATGAGCCTGATCGGTCTGTATTTACTCTGGCAGGATCTGCTCCTGCCCAATGGATGAAAGTGATATGAACCTTCATGAATTTGACGTAATCGTCGTCGGCGCGGGCGGGGCGGGACTGATGGCCGGGTTGTATGCCTCGCGCGGCGCGAAGACGGCTGTGATCAGCAAGCTGTATCCCACGCGCTCGCATACGGGCGCGGCCCAGGGCGGCATCAGCGCTGCGCTGGGGAATTATGAGGAAGACAAGCCCGAATGGCATACCTATGACACGGTCAAAGGCTCCGACTACCTGGGCGACCAGGATGCCATCGAGTTCATGACCAATGAAGCGATCGACGCGGTCCTCGAGCTGGAACACATGGGCCTGCCCTTCGATCGCACACCCGAGGGCAAGATCTCACAGCGCCCGTTTGGCGGGCACACCAACAATGTGACCGGGAAACCCGTCCGGCGCGCGGCCCATGCCGCTGACCGCACCGGGCACATGATCCTGCAGACGCTGTACCAGCAGTGCCTGAAGAACAAGGTCAATTTCTTCGACGAATTCCAGGTGCTGGATTTCATCATTGTCAATGGCAAGGCTGCCGGCGTCGTGGCTGTGGAGCTGGCGACCGGCGAGCTGCATACCTTCCACGCCAAGGCCGTGATCTTCGCCACCGGCGGCTGGGGACGGATCTTTGAAGTAACCTCCAACGCCTACGCCTACACCGGGGATGGAGCGGCTGTCCTGTACCGCCGCGGCCTGCCCCTGGAGGATATGGAGTTCTTCCAGTTCCACCCGACGGGCATCTACAAGCTCGGCATCCTGATCACGGAAGGTGTGCGCGGCGAAGGCGGTGTGCTGATCAACGGCAAGGGAGAGCGCTTCATGCCGAAGTACGCGCCGAGCGTCAAGGACCTGGCCTCCCGCGACGTCGTCTCGCGCGCGATCTATACCGAGATCCGCGAGGGACGTGGCGTCAATGGCCGAAATTATGTGTACCTGGACGTCCGCCCCGAGTCGGTGATCAAGTACGCGGCGATGGACGGGCGCACCAATCTTGACGGGTCTCCGTACATGATCACCGGCGAGCAGGTGCTGGCGAAGCTGCCGGACATCATCGACTTCTGCCGCGTTTACCTGGGCGTGGACCCGATCACGCAGATGATGCCAATCCAGCCGACTGCCCATTACACGATGGGCGGCATCCCGACCAACAAGTTTGGCGAGGTGGTCATCGACAGCAAGAATACACCTTTCCCCGGATTGTATGCGGCTGGTGAATGTGCCTGTGTATCTGTCCACGGCGCGAACCGGCTGGGGACCAATTCCCTGCTCGACCTGGTCGTCTTTGGCAAGCATGCTGGCCTCAAGGCTGCAGAGTATGCGAACGGCGTCGATTTCGAGAACCTGCCCTCCGACGCGGAGTCGTATGCCAGGTCCCAGTTCGATGCGCTGCGGAATGGCACCGGCAAGGAAAATGCCTTCGATATCACCCGCGAGATGAAGAAGGTCATGTTCGATGACGTTGGTATCTACCGGACGGGCGCGATCATGGAAGGGGCCATCGACAAGGTTAAGGAACTGCAGGAACGCTACAAGCATGTGAAAGTGACAGACACCGGGAAGATCTTCAACACCGAGCTGCTCAACGCCTGGGAGCTGGGGAACATGCTCGATATGGCGGAGCTGATCACGGTCTGCGCCATGAACCGCACCGAGTCGCGCGGCGGCCATACGCGCGAGGACTATCCCGAGCGCGACGATAAGAACTGGCTCAAGCACACCCTGGCCTGCAAGGAGAACGGGAAGATCAAGATCGATTACAAGCCGGTGGTGATCACGAAGTACCAGCCGAAGGCAAGAGTGTATTAAGAGTTTAGATTGGTGATGCTTGATTGGAGATTGGAGAGTTATGGAAATCACTCTGAAGGTTTTTCGTTATAACCCTGAAGTGGATCAGAAATTCCACTATGAAACCTATACCTTTGATGGCGAGGAGACTGACCGCATCCTCGACCTGCTCGAGCATGTCAAGGGATATATGGATGGCACCCTGTCCTTCCGCCGCTCGTGCGCCCATGGTGTGTGCGGCTCGGATGCGATGCGCATCAACGGGAAGAACATGCTGGCCTGCAAGAGCCTGGTGCGTGACGTGGGGACGACGATCACCGTGGAGCCGATCCTTGGCCTGAAGGTCATCAAGGACCTGATCGTGGATATGGAGCCGTTCTTCGATAACTACAAGAAGATGCTGCCCTGGCTGATCAATGACTCGCCGCTCCCCGAGAATGGACGCGAGCGACTCCAAAGCCCGGAGCAGCGCGCCCGCTTCGACGATACGACCAAGTGCATCATGTGCGCGGCCTGCACCACTTCCTGCCCCTCGTTCTGGGCCAGCGAAGAATACTACGGCCCTGCCGCGCTCGTGGCTGCCCACCGCTTCATCTACGACAGCCGCGACGAGGGTGCCGCCGAGCGGATGAACGTCATCACCGAGACGAGCGGCCTGGCACGCTGCCACACCATCTACAACTGCACCAACGCCTGCCCGCGCGACATCCAGATCACCAAGGCGATCGGGGAGCTGAAGATGTCCTCGCTGACGGGACGCATCTATTAAGCGAGTTGGGAGTCATTGGGAATTGGTAAACCGCGTCTGAAAGGATGCGGTTTTTTTACTCGAAGGAAGAAAAAATGGATGTGCTGAGATTAGCTGCCTTCTCCCACAACGGCAAAGGGGGAAATCCTGCCGGTGTTGCATTTTGCGATGAGATGCCAGCCGAGGAGGAAATGTCGAGAATCGCCAGGGAGGTGGGCTATTCCGAAACAGCCTTTCTTGTGGAGCGGGCGGATGGCTGGCGCGTGCGCTACTTCGCGCCGGCAATGGAAGTGCCTTTTTGCGGACATGCCACCATCGCACTGGGTGCAGCCCTGGGGGAGCGTTTTGGGGCAGGCGAATATCGCTTGTTTCTCAATCAGGGCGAGATCCGTGTCCGCGCCGAAAAAGCAAGGGATGGATGGTCGTCCACGCTGACTTCTGCCGGGACATCCTCCGAAGAGGCACCGAGGGAATATTTCGCTCAGGTGCTCGCCGCATTTCACCTGAATCATGGCGATCTGGATCCTGCCTATCCGGTCCGCTTTGCTTCCGCAGGGGCCAAACACCTGCTCCTGGTTCTTAAGGAGTGGGAAAAGCTTGCTGACATGAAGTATCCATTCGATAGGGTAAGGGACCTCATGCAGGCTCAGGGTTTGATCACCATCAGCCTGCTCTGGCCGGCGTCGGAGGATGTTTTTCACTCGCGCAATGCCTTCGCCTCGGGCGGTGTGTACGAGGATCCCGCGACCGGCGCGGCGGCTGCGGCGCTGGCAGGCTATCTTCGGGATATCCGCTGGCAGGGGAAGGATGAATTTACGATCCTGCAGGGAGAGAAGATGGGCATGCCATCCCGGCTGCGGGTGAAATATGGCCCCGAGCTCGGATCCGGTGTGCAGGTAAGCGGTGAGACAAGGCACATCTTCCAGTAGGATTTTGGACAATGAACGTTCTTGCAGCATGAATCGGTACCGGAGGCGGTTCTTATGGTGAAAGCAAACCTGTATAATCACTTTATGAAGCCATTCCTCGACCGTTTCATCCTGGGCTTTCCCGTACTCTTCCTCAAACAATATCCCTATGCCTGGATCGCGTTCGTGGCGCTGTGGCCGCGGTCCCCGTCCATCGCGGTGGTGTTCCTGGCGGTGGTTGTGATCGGCATCCTGTCCCTGCGATGGCAGGCGGCAGCCTGGGTCTCGCAGATGCGCACGGAGCACGCGGGGGTAGATGGCAAGTTTTATGTGGACCGGCCACCTCTCCCATGGCAGATGGTGGTCAGAAATGTTGCATTGTTGCTCCTGGGGGGTGCTGCCTTTGCCTTTCTGCTGCAGGACCGCCTGGGCCTGACTTTCTGGCAGCTCTATATCATGGTGGTGGGGTTTGCTCTTTTTTACCAGGATAATCGCTTTTTCGGCGCTGAAGTGACCTACATCGTCGTTGCGGAGGGAATTGCCATCCGCTTTGTACCGGGTCACCTGGAATACCGATTGTTCCTGCAGTTCAAGGAGATCAGCAGGATCGAGAAGGCCATGTACCAGGAGAGCCGGGAGGTCGATCTGATCGCCCGCACGCGGCAGGGATGCGATGGACTGCTGCTAACCCCCAGGGACCCCCGGGGTTTTACCAGACAGATCGACAAGCTGTTCATTGTTCCGGGGGATGTGGAAAAGTTTGTGGAACAACTCCCTTTTGGGTTTGGAAACAGCGGATCGTGAAACCGTGCTCGAAAATTTAGATAGGAAAATCATATGTCTCAGACACAGCCTTCAGACAAAACAAATTTGCTGACCGATCTCTCACCCTATATCTATGGCACCACGCGGCTTGGGGATGAAAAGATCCCGTTCGATGACCGCGTGCGGCTGGCCCGTGCCGCCATGGAGTCGGTCAGCTGGTTCCATACCAGCCACACCTATGGCAATGCGCTCCAGGTGCTGCGCGCCGCCTTTGACCAGGACCGCTCCCGGGTCCCGAACCTGATCGTCAAGATCGGCTGGGAGAATGTCAACGAGCTTCGGGATGTCATCCATCAAAACATCGATCCGCTTGGGCTGGATGGCCTGGAGCTGGGCCAGCTTTGTTTAAGCAAATCCTTTGCCGAGAACTATGCGACCGGCGGCGATTGCTACGAGCTGTTCGCCCGGCTTAAACAGGAAGGGCTGGTCCGCCGCTTCGTGCTCGAAGTATTTCCGTGGTCGTCCGAGACGGCACTGCGGGCCATACGCGGCGGCTATCCTGAAGGGATCGTGGACGGCTACATTTTGTATCTAAACCCCCTCCAGCGCTTTGCCTCCAATGAATTATGGGATGTGCTGGTCGAGCGCAGGGAGCCGCTGGTCGCCATGCGTACGGTCGCCGGCGGCAACATTTACAGCCTGCGGGATGTGCCGGGAAACGCCTGGCGCGAGTACCTGCAGCATCGCGCTGCGGAGGTCATCCCGGTCTTCGAGCGCTCCGCCGTCCCGACCTGGACCGAGTTTTGCGTCCGCTTTGCGCACAGTATCCCCGAGGTCCGCGCTACGGTCGGGGCAACCAGTCATTTGGAAAATCTCGCTCAGTTCCTGGCAGCTGCCAGGAACTGAGCGAGATTTTCCAAATGACTGGTTGCCCCGACCGTAG
>JBLMZU010000054.1:0-16604 GCA_050258995.1 Bacteroidota bacterium | reverse complement strand
GTGATCAGATCTGGAAGGAACTGAAAAAAGAAATTTTCGCAGTGCTTGGAGTGGTGACGTCCAAAGGGGAAGCGCGTACGATCGGCATCGTCTATATTGTGCACAATAATAAGATTTATGTCTCCACGAGCAAGGAATCCTGGAAGGCGCGTCATGTCCAAAGAAACCCCCATGTATCCATGACTGTGCCGATTGCGAAACGAATTCCCCTCCTGCCGTGGATTAAGATCCCGGCCGCGACGATCACTTTCTCGGGAAATGCAAAAGTCCTGGAACCTGAGGAGCTGGAGGAAGAGGCTCTACATTCCCTGCTTCAAGGGAATGAAAAGGACAGGGAAAAGTTATCAACCCTTTACATATTGGAGATCGCACCGGTTGGAGAATTTGTCACCTACGGTGTGGGGATTCCATTGATGCAGATGCGCTTTCCAGAAAAAGCTCGCGGCCGCGTACCGGTTGCATAGGGCACGCGTTGTTCCTTCTCCCTTTCAAAAGAGGTCATATGAAAATCACGATCCTAAACGGCAGTCCCGAGCAATCGCTCTTCGATCGCTATCTGGAAGATTTGAAACGAAGGCTGGAAAGTAAAGGAAATCAAGTGATCCAGCTCGACTTGCGTAGTCTGCCTCTCAGACATTGTGTTGGCTGCTGGGGCTGCTGGGTCAAGACGCCCGGCCAATGTGTTTCCCGGGATGCCTCCATCGAGATGGACCGGGCGGTCATCAACGCCGACTTCGTTCTTTGGGCGGCGCCGCTCAGGATGGGATTTCCCACCGAGCTGCTCAAGATGGCCATGGACAAGCATCTGCCGTTGATCCATCCCTACGTCGAAGTCGCGTATGGAGAGGCGCATCACTTGAAGCGATACAAGCGTTATCCTCGCGTTGGCTTGCTCCTCGAGCGTGAATCGACCACCGACGCGCGGGATCTGCAGATCGTCCAGGATATCTTTTCCCGTACAGCCATTAACTTTAAGACCCGCCTGGAATTTTCGTTGACCACTGATGTTCCGGCTCATGATGTGGCGGAAAAGATCACCAATATCAAAGCGAACGTGCTTCCACTTCCGGCCCGTCTGTTGCCAATGCAGGGAAGTACAGTGACACCTCCTGCGCGGCTGAGCCTCTTTAACGGTTCGCCTCGCGGACGTAGGGGGAATACATCTCTCATGCTCGAGCAGATTGCACGTGGCTTTGGACGGCCCGCGGAAACCCATCACCTGGTACGCATGAAGGAAACGGATAAGATGGTGCAGGCTTTTGCCGAAGCAGAATGTGTCATCCTGGGATTCCCGTTGTACACGGATGCCATGCCTGGGACTGTCAAACATTTTATTGAAGCTCTAGAGCCGCTGACCGCTCGCGGAAGCAATCCGCCTCTAGGCTTCCTGGTGCAATCCGGTTTCCCGGAAGGATTACATTCGCGTTACGTGGAGCGCTATTTGGAGAAGCTGGCTGCACGGCTGGGATCTCCGTATCTGGGCACAATCGTGAAGGGAAACGGCGAGGGGATCCGGGTGAGTCCTGCGGAAGCGACGAACAGTATTTTTACAGACTTGCAAAAGCTTGGGGCAGGTTTGGCACAGGCTGGAAGGCTGGATCCTGAGATCCTGCAACGTCTCGCTGCACCAGAACGTTTCCCAGCCTACCTGGGCCCCGTCTTCAAAGTTTTCCTTCGGATGCCGGGGGCTCATTCCTATTTTGATACCATGCTCCGCCAGAATGGCGCCTACGAACAGCGCTTTGCCCGGCCGTTCACCGGATAGAAGGAGGACGTTATATAATTCATCCATGCCGATCCCGTTGCTGGCAACAAAGCTGTTCAAACCTCCCCTGCGACCCAGGTTCGTCGCGCGCTCTCACCTGATCACCCGGCTGGAGGAAGGCCAGCAATCCCGTCTGATCCTGGTCTCTGCCCCGGCGGGATACGGAAAAACCACCCTGGTCAGTGAATGGCTCGCCGATACGCAACGACCGGCTGCCTGGCTGTCGCTCGATGAAGGAGACAATGATCCGGCTCGTTTTCTCTCCTATGTCATTGCCGCCTTGGGATCGATTTTTCCGGGCCTTGGGCAGGAAATCCTGGAGCTACTGCAATCCCCGCAACCGCTGGTGACGGGGATTTTGCCTTCCCTGCTCAATGAGCTTGCTGCCCTACCGAACAACTTTGTCCTTGTTCTGGACGATTTCCACATCATCGATTCCGGGCCGGTTGTCGAGGTCCTTACGTATCTGCTTGAGCACCAGCCGGCACAGATGCAGCTGGTTATCACTACGCGGGAAGATCCCTCACTTTCTCTCGCCCGTTATCGTGCCCGGGGACAGCTCATCGAGATTCGTGCATCCAACTTATGTTTTACATCCAGAGAGACAGCTGATTTTCTCAACCGGATTATGGATTTGACTCTCTCGCCGGAAGATATCGCCAGCCTGCAATCCCGGACGGAGGGCTGGATCGTTGGCCTGCAATTGGCTGCCATTTCCATGCAGGGTCGTGGAGACGTAACGGAGTTCATCAACTCCTTCACCGGCAGCCACAGGTTCATATTGGATTATCTGCTTGAGGAAGTACTGCAACAGCAGCCACCAAATATCCAGAATTTTCTCCTGCACACCTCGATCCTGGAGCGCATGTGCGGCCCTCTGTGTGATGCACTTCTACTTGACCCCACCGCTTCCGGGCAGGTGACCCTGGAGTATCTCGAGCGAGCCAATCTGTTCATTGTCCCCCTGGACGCAGATCGGCGCTGGTATCGTTATCACCACTTGTTCGGCGATCTGCTGCGCCAAAGACTGATGCAAAGTCTGGTAGCCTCTTCCGAACAAGAAAAGGTGGAAGAGTATCACCGGCGTGCCAGCACCTGGTATGAGGAGAACGATCTGCTATTGGATGCATTCCAACATGCGGCTTCCGCCAACGATCTCGAGCGCGCCGAACGCCTGATCCAGAGCCGGAGGATGCCGATTCATTATCGAAGCGCCGTGTCCGTCCTGCTCGACTGGCTCGCATCGCTGCCGGCGACGGTCAAGGATGCCCATCCTTCACTTTGGGTGAAGTCTGCTACACTCTCGCTGGTTGCCGGGATCAGTACAGGCGTGGAGGAAAAACTTCAAGCCGCGGAGGCTCTGTTGCAAAACGCAGCGCTCGATGATCACACCCGGGACCTGGTCGGGCAGATCGCCGCCGCCCGCGCCACGCTGGCAATGACGCGTTATCAACCGGAGGAGATCACCATTCAGGCACGCCGTGCCCTCCAATATCTTCCGGCAGGGGACCTCCCTTTCCGCTTTACCGCCAATTGGACCCTTGCGATAGCCTGTTATCTTCAAGGGGATCGTGCTGGAGCAAAAGACTACTATAGAGAGGCCCTGGCGATCAGCCAGCTCTCCGGCGATGCCTTTTCGATCATCCTGGCAGCGACCGGTCTGGCGGAAATGCAGGAGTTCGACAATCAGCTTTACCAGGCGGCCGAAACCTACCGGAGTATCCTGCCTTTGTTTGGCGGTCATCCTCAACCGAATGCCTGTGATACCTATCTTGGCCTGGCGCGCATTTCCTACCAATGGAATGATCTGGAGGCAGCGGAACAATATGGGCAGGAAAGCCTGCGGCTGGCGCGACTGTATGACCGTGTAATTGATCGATTCATTATCAGTGAATTATTTCTTGCCCAGCTGAAGCTGGCTCAGGGAGATACAGAGGCTGCTTCTGCCATCCTGTCTGAAACCGAACTGTCTATCCGAAAAAGTCAGTTTGTCCAGCGCCTGCCCGAGCTTGCCGCTATGAGGATGAATCTTTTGATCAAGCAGGGCGATCTGGAAACTGCTGCTCAACTGGCCGGTCGTTACAATCTGCCTCTCAGCCAGGCCCGCGTTTTCCTGGCCCGGAAAGAACCTTCGGCAGCCTTGAAAACACTCGATCTGGCACTGGTCGAATTTGAAGCAAGAGGTTGGGCGGATGAAAGACTCAAAGCCCTGGTCCTGAAATCCGTTTCTTTTTCTGCGGGTGGTGAAAAAGAACAAGCTTTGCAGGTTCTGAGTGAAGCCTTAAATCTGGCAGAGCCAGGTGGATTTATCAGGCTCTTTCTCGATGAAGGCCAGTCGATGGAACAGCTTTTGGCGGAGACGGCCTCCCAGGCGATTTTACCGGAATACTCGGCAAGGCTCCTCTCAGCCTTCGCTGCGGAACGTGGGGATAGTGAGAAAAACCCCGTCGAGCCGCTGATCGAGACTTTAAGTGCGCGTGAGCTGGAAGTATTGTGTCTCATTGCCCAGGGACTTTCCAATCAGGAGATTGGCGAGCGCTTGTTCCTGGCCTTGAGCTCGGTCAAGGGCCACAACCAGAGAATTTTTGAAAAGCTGCAAGTCCAGAGGCGGACCGAAGCGGTTGCCCGCGCTCGTGAGCTCGGATTGCTTTAGCCATTCATCCCCATACCGTACCATCTAAAAAACAATACTCTTGAACAACACTTAAGTAGCTATGCCTGAAGGCAGGAAACGGCTATCCTGTTTGCATAGGGAGCAGCTGAGCTTATGCCGCCAATTTTCGTATCAGAAGTGGAGCCGGTTCACCCCATGGTCTATCGAATTCGGGTCAAGGGCCACTTGGGTTCCGAGTGGACAGAGTGGTTCGAAGGAATGGTCATCACTTTGGAGGCGGAGGATGTGACCATTCTATCCGGCCCGGTGGCGGACCAGGCAGCCCTGTACGGCCTGCTCAAGAAGGTACGGGATCTGGGGCTGCCGCTGCTCTCGGTCAATTGTGACGAGCATTTCCAGGGAATTGGAAGTGGTGATGAATGCCCTGCTCACAAGATAAAGGAAGAATAATGGACATGAAATTGAAGTGCAGACGAAGGAGAAAGATGAAAACTTATCGAAGTAACGCAATCATTGTTGGTGTCCTATACATCCTTGGAACGGTTACGGGGATCTTGAGTGTTGTGTTTACCAACTCCGTTACAAATGATCCCGATTTTCTTGCTGCAGTTTTGGCAAATCAAAACCAGGTGATCGTTGGTACGCTTTTTATTTTGGCAATGGGAATCTCACTGGCCCTGATCCCAGCAGTGTTGTTTCCGGTCGCGAAAAAGGTCAACGAGGTCCTAGCCGTTGGATATGTGGTGTTCCGGGGCGCGCTCGAAACAGTTGCCTATCTTGCGATGGTTGTCTGTTGGCTGTTGATCGTTTCCTTGTCCCGGGGAGCTGCTGCGGGTTCCATTCCGTCCTCTTCTCAGAACCTGGGTGTTGTATTGCAGCAAGTCAATGATGCGATTGGTCTCATTTTAATCATTGCATTCAGCCTTGGCGCTCTCATGCTCTATTCCTTGTTGTACCAATCGAAGCTCGTGCCGCGCTGGATATCCATTTGGGGTTTCATCGCCATCCTGATGCATCTTTCCACAAGCTTTTTAGGCATGTTTGGTCTGGTGTCCACCTCATTATCGGGCGGGACCACATCGGGCTTGACCCTGATCCTGAACTTCCCAATCTTCCTGCAGGAGATGGTGATGGCAGTCTGGCTGATCGTAAAAGGATTCGATTCCTCTGCCATCACAGACGTTACAACCGAAATCACAACGAGCGAATCTCAATTGAGTCCAGCCTGATCGAAAGAAGATGGAATTATAGACAACAGAGATTTTCACCCCTCAAACATTCAATAGGAGAACAAAATGATTTCAGAGAAAAATGTCCCGCGCTGGTTGGGAGCAACCTTTTTGTTCGTTATTTTTGTCAGCCTGGCCAGCGGTCTGTTACTCTCTTCCGCCACTGGAACAGGTACCATCTCTGAGATGCTGGCGAATGTCTCCAGGAACATTCCTCTGGTTCGCATCAGCGTATTGTTGGAAATGCTGAACAGTACCGGGATCATCGTCCTGGCTTCCCTCCTGTACATTGTCTTAAGCCGGCAGGACAAGATCCTTGCGCTGATCGCCCTGGGATGGTGGCTGGGAGAGGCGCTTATCCTTGGCTTCACCAGCACAGCAGTTTTCGCACTGATCCGCCTCGGCCAGGATTTTGTCCAGGTTGGATCTCCCCTAAATTCTTTTTATCAGGTACTGGGGGACTTCCTGTACTATGGAATATACAAGCACGGCTATGGTGGAATTCATATGTGGTTCTACTGTATCGGCGGACTGGTATGGTATTCGCTGTTCTATCGATCCAGGTATATTCCCCGGGCGATCTCCCTTTTTGGGATCGTCGCAGTGTCGCTGGCATTCATTGCGGTTGTCCTTCATTTCCTTGGGCTTGGTGCTCCCTTGTGGATCTCCATCCCGCTGCTGCCCTTTGAATTGACCATTGCTTTTTGGCTTTTGTTCAGGGGAATCAAGGAAGGGCCAGAAACTGACCTTGCAGTACACGCTCTTCGAAGTGCAGGATAGGCTAAAATGAAACAAAGGATGGAGGCAGGCATGGATGCAACAGTTGTAACAAAACCTGACACAGGTGTGGAAACGAACAGTACCAATGCCTTCCAGGAACTCAAGAGGGGAATATATACTGCCCTTGAAATATATTCCAATGTCCACCGGGGCAGCGGCCACAACTCGGTGGTAACCACATATCTGTATGAGCGGGCCAGGGAGATCGTTCTCGAATATCTAGGAAGGGACAAAGAAAAGTATACAGTGGTGTTTTGCAGCCCCCGAAGGACCGATCTGCTGAAGCGGCGCCTAAAGCCGAAAAACTATCAATGTCTGTCGAGCCAGGAGATTGGAATTCCATTGGGTCTGAGGGCATTGGCCGTTGAAAAGGAAGCGCTGCCCGGAGGAGTCCCATACCAGACCGGCGGAGGGACGGCCAGGCTGGTCGGTCCCGATTGGGTGGTCTGGTCCAAGGCGCCGGACAAGTTCGATGCGGGCACGCCGGCGATCATCAATGTCATTGCCTTTGCGAAGGCGCTGCGATTGATCCAACATCATGGAAAAGATGCGTTCAAACGTGAGGGGACGGAGAAGTGTACGGTAAATGAAATTTTGTATGAAGATGAGCTGGAACAATACTCGGGCCGGGAACTGTTGGATGAACTGCGGAAGACATTGATCGGTCAGAGGGTTCCGGTCCCGACGGCGGAAGGCATCCGTCCATTTATCAACCTGGACAATGGCGCCAGCACTCCTACTTTCAGCCCGATCTGGGATGCGGTCTGGAAGGCCTGGCAGCAGACAACTGAGGTACATCGGGAGATCGTTCAGGAAGTCAGATTCATCTGTTCCCGCGTGCTGGGTGCGCCTTTGGACGAATATGAAGTGATCTTTACTTCCAACACGACCGAGGCCATCAACCTGGCTGCGCAAAATCTGGAACTGGCTGTCGAGGGTGATATCGAGCCGGTCGTCGTAACCACCATGCTGGAACACAACTCGAATGAGCTTCCGTGGCGAAAGGTTTCTGGTGCTTCCCTCCTCCGTCTGCAGATCGACGCGGAGGGGTTCGTGGATTTGAACGAGCTTGAAAGGCATTTATCTGCCTACAATGAAAAGAAAGAACATGGCAAGAAGCGGATCAAGCTGGTGGCTGTAAGCGGCGCATCCAATATCCTGGGTGTGTTCAACAATCTGGCCGGGATCAGCCGTATCGTTCACCAGTATGGTGCGCATTTACTGGTGGATGCTGCGCAGTTGGTCGCTCATCGCCAAGTTGATATTCAAAAGAACGGGATCGACTATCTTGCCTTTTCTGCCCACAAGGCGTACGCGCCATTTGGTACGGGTGTGTTGATCGTCCGAAAGGGATTGATGAAGTTCAGCCAGGATGAAATGAAAGCGGTTCAAGACGCTGGGGAGGAAAATGTAGGAGGGATTGCTGCATTGGGCAAGACGCTTCTTTTATTGCAGAGGATCGGCCTGGGCGTTATCCAGAGCGAAGAGCAGGCCCTGACAAAGCGTACATTGGAGGGATTGGCGCAGATCCCCGGACTTACGATGTATGGAACACAACACCCCGACTCGCCCAACTTCGTTCACAAAGGGGGCGTCATCGTCTTTACTCTGAAGGATCGATTGGCTACAGACGTGGCTAACGAGCTGGCCGAGAGGGGAGGCATCGGCATCCGGGGAGGATGTCACTGTGCTCATCTGACGGTCAAGCGCCTGCTCAATATCCCTCCCTGGCAGGTACGCCTGCAGCGGATGATCGTGACTTTGTTCCCGCAGCTTTCCCTGCCAGGTGTTGCGCGCGTGAGCCTGGGCATTGAGAACAGCGAGGAAGATGTTGAAACGCTTCTTCACATTTTATGCAGAATGGCTCGTGAGCCCAAGACCGGACCAGGCAGTCCATTTTCTTCCAAGAAAACGGAGATCCAGCAGCAGATGGATGACTTTGCCCGAACCGTAGCCCGACAGGTATATTCCAGATCGATCGAGTGATCTTCAGCCCATGATTTTCCCGATCGTGCAGCTGCGCAAAGCTGAATGAACGTGCGGTCGAAGGGATCGATCTTCCCAAACCGGTCGCCGCCATGAAACCATCCAAATCTGGATACAGCCCCAGGATAAAATTTCCATAAGGAGTCCAATTTGAGAGTCCCTTTATATAGTGGGAAATTTCAAGCTCCTCAATGATCGGCATGAAGATCCCGAAATCCCGAACGCCTCGATCAGTGACTTCCATCCATCAGGGTCCTCGGTAAAGATGTAGCCAGTCATCTTCTCAGGCAGGGCACGCGGGTTCAAGCTGACCGATTCCTTTTCGCTGAAACCAAACACAAGTCGGTTCGACTCGCGCCGGGTATAGGCGCGTGCATCCGGCAGGAGCACGAACGGTTGGGTGGAGGAAAAGGAGGGATGCCCGGCGGTGATCCAATAGTGGCTTTGGACGGGATGATCTTCCCGATGGGCCTGAGGTATAAAGGGGCGTAGAGAATAAATGCATCTCCCTAAAGACTACAGCCCGAATTTTTGAAAGTGGTTCGGGTCCGTGAGGTCCCGAGTGCAGATCTCGGCACCCAGACAGTAGCATGAAAGTAGACTCCCAACCCGAGGGAGTCTTTTTTTTGTTAATTCCCTATAATTATCATCTGAAATATGACTGACTGGTAACTGGCTGTTGTAGTCACCAGCGCGGCGATTGCATTTAGCGCTTTGATTTCGATTAGCAATGAAAGACAACTTTGACTTTGTCTCTTCCCACCGCATTCTTCATTAATTCGTTGGATATCCTGAATTCATGGCATCACCGCTATATGCCCCCGGCTCATCGCGGTGATTGTCCGACCGCAAGCGGACTATTTCCCAATTAGGGTCATTGTGGTTTTATTGAGCAAAATTGTGACAAATAGCACTATTCAGGATGCCAGGAATTCAATAGAATGTAGAACATCACCCGGAACCTTCATGCCGGGTGTCGTTTTTTATTGGCCTTAGTTGTGAAATATTGCCCGAATAGTGGCTTTTTCCGAACATTTGTCTTAATAGTTCAAACTAAAGTGGGACTGAGCTTGGCTCAGATAGCAGGAAATCAACACCATCCTAAAAAGGAGCTGTCTATGATTTGAGATCCATAGAGCGAAAGAGAATCACCTGACGTACACCCATAAAAGGAGAATGCAATACAATGTCTGTAAAAAAATTTCTAATTGCTCTTGGGGTATTAATGATCGCCGGCGTTGTACTCGCTGCTTGTGGCGGCGCAGTACCTGTCCCAACTGCCACTGCGACAGAACCCCCCGCTACAGCGACGGAGCCCGCCGTTGCTGCGACACAGCCTCCTGCGACTGAACCGCCGGCCGCTGTCTCCCCCCATCCAGCCACGGTTCAATTTGAGACTTGTGATGGCTGTCATGCCGACAGTGGTTCAGAACATCAGAAATACTACGATATGCTGTACCAGGATGGTGTCATCAAGGTATCAGACGTGAACTATAAGTTCATCCCTGCCAGTGGTGACAAAACCGATACCACCCAGGTCACTTTCAAGATGACCAAGGACGGTCAGCCGATCAGTGGAGCATCCGTTGAAAATCTGAACATCTACTATACAGCTTACACGGGCACGGGTTTTGAGCTGAAGGACGGCGCAAGACTGTCCCTGAAAGGCAAGCTGAGCTACGATGACAAAACCGGTGTGACTACCAGTACGCTGGCAGAATTACCATCCACCGACAAAGCCTTTGTCGATTATGTGGATCAAAGCAAAGTGGATGGACTCGTCGTTGTGTATGGCTATGATAAGCAGGTAGGCAGCCTGCCGGTACGTGTCAAACAGGTCCAATTCCCGTTTGCAGGACTTGGAAAGACTGGCAAAGGCACCGATTACGTTTCTGCCGCCAATGACTCTGGTTGCGAGAAGTGTCACTCGGATCCATACCTGAAGCACGGTAACATCTACGGCGAAGTGGATAACAATGCAGCGACAGACTTCTACACTTGTAAAGCCTGCCACCTGGATAACGGCGAAGGCGGCCATCTCGAATGGCAGATCACCGCTGACGATCCGGAAGCCGGCGCTGCCTATCTTGCCGCTGGTGAAGGCGCAGCCACACCTGAGCAGGCAGCCAAGTATGCCTATAAGACCACGCTCATGAACGATGTGCACATGTCGCACTCCATGGAATTCCCCTATCCCCAATCCATGTCGAACTGCGTCACCTGCCACGAAGGCAAACTGGATAAGGTGTTATCTGATGCTAACTTCAAGATCGCAACCTGCAAGAGCTGTCACCCAGTGACTGGCTCCGTGAAAAAGGACGGCGATACGGTCATCTTTGATACGACCCAGTTCGCGCTGAAGACCATCCTTCCTGAGACGATCCATGGCAAGATGGATTTGGAAAATACAGACTGCACCTCCTGTCATGGTGAGGGCAAGTCGGCTCCAGCATTTAACCAGATCCACACCGGTTACGACAAGAGCATCTATACTGCCGACGGCAAACGGATCTCGGATATTGTTACGGTCAACCTCGACAAGGCCTCCTTCCAGGACGGCAAGCTGACTTTCTCGTTCAGCGCCAACTCCTCGGAGGATATTGGGCTGGACCCGAAGACAATTACACCCACCGTTTTGGTCAGCCTGTATGGCTGGAACACCAAGGACTTTGTCGTGGGTGGACATGAAAGACTCATTGACGATAACAAGGACGGAACGGTTGACAACAAAGATTCCCGGAACCTGGAATTGACCCTGGACGGCAAGTCTGAGAATCCCCGCATTACAGTGGGCACGGCGGCCGATGGCAAGTGGGAAGTCACTGCCGATCTGACCCCGTGGCAGGATCTGCTGGACAATGGCACCGTCACAAAGGCTGAGATCGGCGTCCTGCCGGCTTTGATCAATAAGGACGAAGTCCCTGTGGCCGTCAACGCCACATCCAAGACTTTCGATCTCGCCGCCAATAAATTCGTCAATTTCTATCCTGAGGTTGTCAAAGTTGATGGCGGTTGCAACGAATGCCATGATGCGCTGGGCACTACCTTCCACTCCCCCTCCTATGGCGGAAGTGTCACGGTTTGCTCCATGTGTCACATCGTGAAGAGTGGGGCTTCGCACTTGGAGATGCAGGGGCGCACCATTGACTCCTATATCCATGCGATTCATAATTCCCAGCAGTTCGATGTCGCCGATATCGATTTCTCTGACCCGGCTCAGGCTCAGAAGTATGCGACCGATTCCGAACTGCCGTTCCCGAAGCACGGCATCACCAATTGTGAAGCGTGCCATAACCCTGGCACTTATGATGTGCCCTCACAAGCCAAGACACTGGCCGGAATCACTTCCCCCTCTGCAGAGCTCAAAGGCAAAACAAGAGACATCAACAACGTGCCGTCTTATGTCACCGGACCTGCTTCGCTTGCTTGTGGCTCGTGCCATCGCGCAGGTTTGATCAACGAAGACTCTGCCCAGGGGCTCACGCTCTTCAACCAGCATGTCGCCGAATATGGTTACATGGTTGAAGCTGGCGACAAGCCTCTCGATACACTCAACAACGTATGGTCCCAGATTATGGGCCTTTTTGGTAATTAGTAGTACATCCGGTAAGTCTCTGTAATCAGTTCATAAACAAGGACCTTTCGGGGTCCTTGTTTAGTTAACCGCTTATGCAAGTGTAAGAAAACATGAGTTTAGCAAAGCTCAAATAAGAGATGCCTGCCCGAGAACGAACATTTTCGCGAGCCATGCAAGGATCAGGGTAGGATCAATGCCCCATTACTCCAGCTGCCACTGCACCACATGCCAGTGATGTCCTTCCACCGCCAGCGTACCGATATAACCAGGAGCCGGAGCCAGCGTGTGAAAAGACCAGCGCTCCAACTCCCGTGGATCGCCTTTTACATCCAGTAATTTGGCCGGCTGGTCGCAGTCCATGGAAACGGAAAATTGATCCAGCGGGTAGGTCATTCCCTCTCCACGGGCCTTGAGAAATGCCTCCTTGCGGGTCCAGCCGCTAAAAAAGGAGGCGAGTCTCCTGTCGGAGGGCAGCGTCTCCAGTTCGGCTCTCTCCGCCGGCGAAAAAAATTGGTTGGCAAGATTTTCTACATCCAGGTCCGAATGGATGTTTTCGAGATCAATTCCCACTGAGCGGTGATACGTAACCGCCAAAAGCAGCATATCATCTGAATGCGAGAGATTGAAGCATAGCGCTGCATGAAGCAATCCGGAAGAGAGGACTGGTTTCCCATTCGAGAGATATTCAAATTCTACTTCTTCGGGTGCCACATTGAGATAACGTCCAAGGATGACTTTGAGCGCTCCGCGTCCCACAATAAATCGCCGCTGCAGCTGCTCAAACCGTAAGCGATCCGCCCTGGCTTGTTCATCACTGGAGAGCAACATGGCGTAATCCGCCGCGGGTCGATCGAGTGCAGCGCGCCAGACATGAACTTCATCAGCGGATAAAGACGGATGAATGGACGAGACGGTCCACGAGGGATCGAGAAGCGTCATCCGTTTATTATTCGATTGGTTCCGGCTTGTACGCTGCAAGGCTGGCGGGCAAAGTTACGCCCTGGGCGCGCAAGTGCTGGAGTCGGTACAGATAGGCTGCGCCCCGCATCAAGTGCTCTGCGACTTCGGGTGCGCGGCGGTTCTCGGGCTTTGCCAGATAGTTGTCCCGCGTCCAATCGTTGAATGCGCCCATGGCCGGACCGCACCAGATCTGGTAATCCATCTCGCGGCCGGTCTCACCACTGTTGGACCAGCGTGACGATAGCCCCAGGTACCAGCGGAAGACCAGTGCCATCTTACGCTTCGGATTTTGATTCGCACGCTCGAGCTGTTCCGGATCGCGCTCCCGGAAGAAAGCTTCCGTCTCCTGCCAGATCGTTTCCAGTGGCTTGCGGAAGAGCTGTGATTCCAGCTTGGTTCGCTCGGCGGCGGGGATCGCTTCCAGCGAATCGTACGCTTTGTATAACTCGTATAACTTTTGGGCGCGCACCGGGAACAGGGTGCCTCGTTTGAGCACCTGGACCTTAACGCCCATCTCGAACATATCGGCCGATGGCGCCATCATCACATCGGCCTGGCCTGCCTGCGCCAGAATATTTTTCGTATGGGCGCTGGCGCCTGCTTCGACACACGACTGGTTTACCGAGCCGGTCACCACGTAATCTGCCCCGAGCATGAAAGTTCCCAGCGCTGCAGCCGGTGTTCCAACGCCGCCCCCGCCGCCGACATAAACGACCTGTTCGTAGCCATGTTTGGCCTGGATCTCATCGCGCAGCTCCAGGATGGATGGCAGCAGGCAGACCAGCGGACGATTATCCGTATGTCCGCCCGAATCCGCCTCGACGGTCAGCGCATCGCACATCGGGATGCGCTGGGCCATTTGCGACTGCTGCTCGGTGATCAGCCCCTGTGCCACGAGTGGCTGTAAGAGACTGGCAGGGGCTGGCTCGAGGAAAAGCGCAGCAACTTCACGCCGCGATACCTTGGCGATGACCCTGTTCCGTATTTCGATGGTACCCTGCGCATTGAGATGCAGCCCGCTGGCGCGATAGCGCACAATGTGCGGCGTCAGTGCCAGAAATGCGGAGGCTTCCACGGTCGAGATCCCGTGCTTCAGATAGAGTTCCACCGCATGGCGTTCCAGCGCTTCTTCACTGGGGCTGTGAATTAAATTGAACATGTAGGGTCCGTCCGGCAGCGCCGATTGGATGCGCTCGATCGCGGCTTCGATATATTTAGGAGTCAGTCCCGCCGCGCCAAACGATCCCAATAATTGGGCCTGTCCAAGCGCAATGACCAGCTCCGCCGAAGCAATGCCATTGGCCATCGCACCGGCGCTGTAGGCGTACTTTAGCCCATATTGAGCACGGAAATTGGCATTCCCCAACTGATGAGGACTCATAGGTGCCACCACAGCCAGGAGCGCAAAAGATTCACTTCCGCTGTTTGACGACGGCTCATGTGTAATTCCCAGGCGGGTACCGTCGCTGATGACATAGCAGGTTTGATCGAGGGCTCGTAAATGTGCGCGCCAGCCGCCCTCGTCAAATGCAATGGAATGAAGTGCACCCTGCCATTCAGCACAGCGCGGGTGATCCTTTGTGGGGACTTCAATTGGTAAAAGAGTATTTAGCATTATTGGCCTGTTCGGTTTCAAATAGTTACGCAGTTTCCACCACGCTCAACGCCAGCGAATTGACTTCATAGATCCGCAGGTTTTCCTTCCACAGACTCGCCTCGGCGTGCAGGGTGATGCGTCCGGGCAGGGTCTCGGTTTTGGCAATATGCAATTCCAGCGACATGTCCTGGTTGTCGGGCACGATCTGGCCGCGATATTTCCACACGGTGTTGTGATCCAGGGCATGGGCAAAGCGTGGGGAACGAAATTCGTGTCCGAGGCCGGTTTGCAGGGCGTAGGCTTGCAGGGCCTGCAGCATCGCCTCCACGCCCAGCGAGCCCGGCATGACCGGGTCCTGGTGGAAGTGCGCCTTAAAGAACCAGTCGCGCGGATTGATGACTTTATGACCGTAGGCGTAGCCCTGTCCAAATTTTCCACCCGGGGCGACCTGGACTTCATCCAGCAGGTGGAGCTGGCCGCCGGAGAGCCGGTAATGAGGTCGATCATGGGGCGAGACGAAGAGAGTGGGGAGTCGCAAGTCAAGCCTGGTCAGCGCGGAAAGAGTATGCACGAGCGGCGCGGGACTGTTGCCGCGATCCAGCCCGACCTGATCGACCAGCGCTTCGGGCTGGAAATAGCCAAAGGCGGCCTGCCCGGCATAAAAAGGCTGATCGCCGCAGGAGAGCTCATATGAAAATTTTTGAATGATAATTCCCTGGATGGCGGTGGAGGAAAGCAGCCGCACGCGGTTGGTGATGGTCTGGCCGCGCAGGTCCACATCGCGCAGATATTTCCCGTTCCCATCCAGGTTGCGGAAGTAAAAGTTTTCATCCGGGTAGGGCAGCGTCGAGCCGAGATGCGCGGATAAAAATCCGCAGGGCTGCAGGCCGATTTCCATCAGGATGGAATAGGGCACGGTGGGGTAGGCGTTCTGTTCGCAGTACCAGGGATGTTCCGGCACATCGTATTCCGTTACGAGACCGGTGTTTGGTAATACCTGCCCCCGCGTGCCGTCCACGCTGAGCACGCGGCTGATGAGCTGCAGGTCCCCGTTGGGCGTGCGCGGGGCGCGGCGTGTGTCATACGTTGCATATTCCGGGCCGAAGCAGGCGGCCAGGGAACCAAGCGCAAATTCTGTGATGTGCCGCTCGTCAAAAAGCGCAGGCTTTTTTGGCGCCACCGGCGTAGGTGGATTTTTTTCCACCAGCTGCAGGCCAAGATCCTTGAAGTTGACGATGACCTTTCCGTTCAGAATAATATCGACATTGGCCTTGGCATACGGGCGGGGAGAAAGCCCGATCTCTGTGATCTCCATGCGATAGATCAGCCGCCCGTGCGTGGGCGTGACCTGTCCCCGGCAGCGTACGACCTGCGGCAGGTCAGGGATCGGTTGGAAGCGCGCATCGATCGTTTCCGTTTGAAAGCCCAGATACATCAAATAGAACTGCATGAGCTGTACACAGCCGTCGGCCATCAGCGAGCCGGCCATGACTTCATCATCCTTGAAATGGCAGGGAAAATACCAGTTGTCTGGCGCCAGGTCGTGCTCGGCGACGACGGAGCCGAGTCCCCAGGGTCCGCCGTCGGGCTGGATCTCGGTAATGCGATCGATCATCAGCATATCTCCGCCAGGCAGGCGCAGCGATGGGTTGCGTCCGGTCTGCGTGTACTGGGGTCCAAAGCAGGTCAGCAGGTCGCCGGCGCTTAAGGCCTGCAATTCGGGACGACCAAACGTTTTTCGCTCACAGGCCAGCAGCGGATCGAAATGTTGTTTTGGAGTATTGTGCCGGGCTGCGATCTCTGCCTCGGTCAGGATGATGCCCTTGCCGCGCGCCAGGTCTTCGTCCGAGAAGAACCCGGCGCAGCCGCCGCGCATCTTCAGGACCATGCGGTCGCCGACAAAACAATTGTAGCTAAAGAAGAAGAGTAGATTGTCGCCGCTGCGCGCATACGAATTGATGCTGATGTCATAACGCAGGGTCTCACCTTCCTTGGGCAGGTCGTCCAAAAAGGTCAGGGTACAGTCGAGCAGGCGATACACCAGATGGCCCTTGTTCTCAAAGTCGATCCCCAGGTAACTGATCAACATCAAGTCG
>JBLMZU010000053.1:0-10703 GCA_050258995.1 Bacteroidota bacterium | reverse complement strand
GGTCAACAAGTCGATCGCCGATACAAAGTCCGCGCTGCGAAATGCCGGAACGATCGTGGTGGATAATCTATCGGAGCTCAGGCGTATGGCGCCGCTGTTGGAGCGCGAGGCGCAATCCCCTGGACTCCAGATCTGGCTGCGCCTCGTCCCGGGCGTGGCCGTCCACACGCATCACACCCATACCCAAACGGGCCAGCATGATAGCAAGTTTGGCATGACGCGCGAGGAGATGCGGGAAGCAGCGAACTTCTGCAGGGAACGCGGCCTGCCTCTGGCGGGCATCCATTTTCACCTGGGCTCGAACTTTCGTGATCCAGAGCCTATGATCCCAGCCCTTGATCTGGCCATCGACCTGGCAAAGGAAATTGGATTCGACGGCCAGTGGGATCTATGTCCCGGCGGCGGGTGGGGAATGGCCTACCATGAGGATGAGCTGCCCGGCCCCTCCATTGCAGGTTATGTGCGCGGCATTGCAGAGGCCGTGATCGAAGGCTGCCAGGCGCGTGGGCTGGACCTTCCCGATCTGCACCTCGAGCCGGGCCGCAGCCTGATCGCACGGGCCGGGGTCGCTGTTTATCGCGTTGGCGCGGTCAAGAAGCGCCCCGGGAAAACGTGGCTGCTGGTCGATGGAGGCATGGCCGATAACCCGCGTTTCGCCCTCTACGGAGCAAGATACACCTGTCTGCCGGTGGCAGGCATCGGTCGCGAATGGAGCGGGCTGGTATCCATCGGCGGTCCCTTTTGCGAGTCCGGAGATATCCTGCTCGAAGATCTCATGCTGCCAGACATCCAGGAGGGTGAGCTGATCGCCATCCCTGTGGCGGGCGCCTATCAAATGAGCATGTCCTCCAACTACAACGGGGCGCGACGCCCGGCAGTTGTATGGCTGGAAGAGGGGAATGCAAAATTGATCATGAAGAGAGAGACAATTCAGGATCTTCTTAAGAACCAGGTGTAACCTTCAAGGGTTATAATCTGCGGCTGTGTTCCAACCCGCAATTCTTTGAAATTAAAGGTAACCCATGAAGATCATTCCCAACAAAGTCCGCCTGTACTGGCCACTGATCAAGTCGCTCCAAACGGGTCTGCTTCTCTCGACAGGCATTGCGGGGTATTTGAGCTCGCGTCCCCCATTCGATCTCTCCATACTCTTCGGTCTGATCATCACCCTGTTCCTGGCGATCAGCGGCAGTACGATCATGAACATGTGGTACGACCGGGACATCGACTCAAAGATGAGGCGCACCCATAAGCGTCCCACCGTTGCGGGAACGCTGGACCCGCACGAGATCTTTATGGTGGGAATGGCGATCTCCATCCTGGGTATCGGGGGCGCAGTAATGATGGATCCGCTCTATGGGCTGGTGGTCTTCAGCGGCTGGTTCTTCGACGTGATCGTGTACACGGTCTGGCTCAAGCGCCGCACCTGCTGGAGCATTCTGTGGGGTGGTATCTCGGGGGCAATGCCCATCCTGGCAGGACGCGTGCTGGCGGTCGGGCAAATCGATCAGATCGGGGCCTTGCTGGCACTCTCCATCCTGTTCTGGATCCCCACACATACCCTGACCTATTCGATGAAATTCCGCAACGATTACCAAAATGCGGGCGTGCCTACCTTTCCGGAACGATATGGCGAGCGGTTCACCCGCGCGGTGATCGCCTTATCCTCCGTTCTGGCAGCGATCTCCATCGGCTGGGCAAGCGTGCTGATCGGGATGAGCGCCGGGTTGCTGAGCCTGATCGCCGTGCTGACGGCGGTGATGCTCGTCCTGGCCTTTGCCACGCTGCGCATCCACACGGACAGGATGAATTTCATGCTGTTCCGCTATGCCTCCCTGTACATGCTGACAGCCATGATCATTCTTTCCATTCAGGGTTTAATGTAAATTCCAAATTCTGTCTTGATTAACGTGATGATCCTCGATGACCGGCCGGTCATTAAGTTCTTCTTACAAGAATCGAAATCCATTTCTCTTGTAAAATTACGCAGTAGAATCGTCCCCGGATCAAAGGAGCAAGGCGGCGCCATCATACAGGAGTCGATCCTCTTAAAAGTAAAGAAAGAGGTGCCAGGGTGTCAGGTGAGGAACAGTCCATTCAGCGGATTCAGGGCTACTGTGCCATGTGTGTGTCGCGCTGCGGCTCAATCGGGGTGGTAAAAGAGGGCCGCTTCGTTGCCATCGAACCAGATCCTACCCATCCAACGGGGAAAGCATTATGTGCCAAGGGGCGCGCCGCGCCCGAGCTTGTTTACCATCCCGACCGTTTACTCCACCCGCTCAAACGTACACATCCCAAGGGAGATCCCGACCCAGGCTGGCAGCAGATCAACTGGGACGAGGCGCTTGACATGACTGCAGCCCATCTCCAAAAAATCGCACAGGAATATGGACCGGAAAGTGTTGTCTTTAGCGTCGCCTCCCCCTCCACATCGGCCTCCGACGACTCATTGTTCTGGAGCCAGCGCCTGATGAATGCGTTTGGGTCCCCGAATTTGTGTGCGGCCATGGAGTTATGCGGCTGGGGAAGATATCAAGCCACGGTGTACACATACGGTGCGAGCGTCCCGGGCAATTACATGCCGGACATCGAGAATGCTGGCTGCATTCTGTTCTGGGGATATAACCCGAACCTTGCCCGCATCAGCCACGCGACCGCCACGGTCGCCGCGCTCAAACGAGGAGCCCGTCTAATTGTTGTGGATCCGCGCCAGACAGGCATCGCGAAAAAAGCAGATCTCTGGCTTCAGGTACGGCCGGGCAGCGACGGCGCGCTGGCCCTGGGCATCGCACACAGGATGATCGAACGCGGCTGGTACGACAGCCAGTTTCTCCGCGCCTGGACCAACGGTCCTTTGCTGGTACGCATGGACAATGGACGATTCCTTACCGGGAGCGATATTGTCCCCAATGGCAGTGTGAAAATGTTTGCGGCGTGGGACGAGTCGCTGTCACAACCCGTCCTATACGACCCGGCCACCGGCAGTTACCAAGGTAATTCTCCGGAGCCTTCTCTCTTTGGTACATATACCATCAAAACCCCACAGGGGGATTTGGTCTGTAAAACAGTATTCGAGCTCGTCGCCGGGCTTTGCAGGCAGTATCCGCCCGAGCGCGTGGAAGAGATCAGCGGCGTAAAGAGTGAGACCATTGAGAACACGGCCCGCATGCTGTGGGAGTCACGCCCGGTCGCCTATTATGCCTGGAGCGGCGTGGAGATGCAGTCGAACTCCACCCAGATCGCCCGCGCCATTGCCCAGCTTTATGCACTGACCGGCAGCTTTGATGTTCCGGGAGGCAATGTACTGTTCGCTTCCGCCCCAATGGGCAACATTGGCGGCAATGAGCTGATGCCTGACGGGCAGCGTCATAAAACTCTTGGACTGAAGGATCGACCCCTGGGGCCCGCCCGCTGGGGATTTGTCAGCTCGGAGGACGTGTACCGGGCCATTCTCGACCAGCAGCCCTACGGGGTCCACGGCATGGTCGGCCTGGGGGCCAACTTGCTGCTTGCCCACGCCGATGGTAAACGCGGCCGGGAGGCTCTTAAGGCTTTGGACTTTTACGTGCATGCCGACCTCTTTATGAACCCAACCGCTGAGATGGCCGATCTCGTCCTGCCTGTGGCCAGCCCGTTCGAACGGGAGGCGCTCAAGATGGGCTTTGAGATCAGCGCCGAGGCCCAGTCCTGGGTGGAGTTCCGGCAAAAGGTGGTTGCTCCCCAGGGAGAGGCGCGCTCCGACACTGAGATCCTCTTTGATTTGGCAGTCCGGCTTGGCCTGGGGGAACATTTTTGGAATGGAGAGATCGAGGCTGCCTACCGCGAGCAGCTTCGCCCCTGCGGGATCACTCTGGACGAGCTGCGCGCTCATCCCGGCGGAATGAGCGCCCCAGTGCAGACCCGCTATTTTAAATATGCTGATCTGGAGAATGGCATCCCGCGCGGCTTTAAAACGCCGACCCGGAAAATCGAGCTGTATTCTGAAACCATGCTGGACCATGGCTATCCCCCGCTCCCAGATTATGAGGAGCCGCTGGTAAGCCCCCTATCCCGCCCGGATCTGGCCGGGCGCTTCCCCCTGATCCTCACCTCTGCCAAGAACACGATCTTTTGTGAGACCCAGCACCGGGCCCTGCCGAGCCTTCGTCGGCAGGCGCTGGACCCGGAAGTGGAAATACATCCCGAAACTGCCGCTGAACGCGGCATTCAGCCTGGAGACTGGGTAAAGATCGAGACGCCGCAGGGAAGCGTCCGGGCACGCGCCCGCATGAATTCCTCCCTGGCGCCGCGGGTGGTCTGCGGCCAGCACGGCTGGTGGCAGGCCTGCCCGGAAATTGGTGCACCGGGATACGATCCGTTCAGTGAGCAGGGAGCCAACCTCAACCTGATCATCAGCAACGAATGGATCGATCCGGTCAGTGGCTCTGTCCCGCAGCGCGCCTACCTGTGTCAGATTTCCCGCCTGGAGGGAGACCCGGCCGCCGCGCCGGTCGACTGACCGCCATGGTCATTCACTTGGGAAAGGGAACAATGTCATTCCATATAGAAGGGATCTAATCAATGGCTTACCTTTTCAGCATTGCCATTCGGGTCGCCAATGTAGAGTCCATGGTGGCCTTTTACTCAGAAGCGTTTCAGATCCAGTTCCAGGAAGTGAAGACCTACGGCATCCCTTCACATTTCGGTGAATTGAATGGAACAACTTTGAAATTGGTCCCCATTCGGGACGAGACGGACTTCCAGGGATTTCCTATCCACCAGCCTGGTTTCCTCGTGGAGGATGTGCAGAGAGTGATCGATATTGCCCTCAAGCATGGTGGGCGGCAGGAGGGCAGGACTCTGCAGGTGGATGGAAAAATCCAGGCTGCCATCCGCGACCCAGACGGGAATACGCTCGAGCTCTATTCAAGAGGATAACCACTGTGTAAAAACCAGCCGGGCGATGACTAGTTTTCCTTTAAGCAAATTAGAATGCCGAATCGTCTCAGAACTCAATCGGCGCGCCGGTCAGTTGGCCGCCGTCGATGCTGAAGACGGAGCCGGTTACAAAGCTTGAGGCGGGGGAGGCCAGATATACGGCCAGGCCGGCGATCTCGTGCGGCTCCGCCATCCGCTTTTGGGGGATGCGCTTGAGAATCGCCTCGTTGATGTGGGGATCCTGCCAGAGGGCCGCGCTGAACTTTGTTTTGACAAAACCGGGGGCAATCGCATTGACCTGGATATTGGACGGAGCCAGCTCTGCCGCCAGCACTTTGGTCAGCATCAGCACGGCTGCCTTGCTGACGCTGTAAACTCCCATCATCGGCTGCGGCTCCAGCCCGGCCACGGATGACATATTGATCACCCTGCCTCCGCCGCGCGCCTGCATGCTTTCGAAACAGGCTTTGACGACACGGAAATACCCCTTGACGTTCACATCCAGGATCTTGTCCCAGTGACTGTCTTCCGCCGTGAGGATCGGACCGAAATGGGGATTGGTCGCGGCGTTGTTGACCAGGATGTCGATGCCGCCAAATACATCCGTCGCTTTTTGAACCACAGCCTGAACGGCCGCGAAATCCCCGGTGTGTGCGGCCATCGCTAGAACGTCCCCGCCCTGCTCATGGATCTGCCCGGCCACGCGGTCGAGGTCCGCCTGCCTGCGGCTGGCGAGAACGACCCTGGCGCCCGCACCGGCATACGCCATGGCGACCGCCTCCCCGATGCCGCGCGATGCGCCGGTGATCAGAGCCACTTTTCCTGTTAGATCAAACATCCCTTGCGTCGTCATGGAGCGTCCTCCTCGGTGTATTGCAGTTGACTGTCACCTGTACCATTATTTTATTCTAGCACCGCGCCCTTAACTCACCATTGATTTTTGCCTTGTTCTTCTGTACAATGAACCCGTCCCACATCCCTCATCATAGATTGTGTGACTATGATGTTCATCACAAATACGATGATTCCCCACCCCTGTCAAACCAAACTGCATAGGCAAGCGCAGATAAGCCTTGATGCGTTACCATCCCGCGGACTACATCCACAGGTCGCCTCCCGTAATGACAACCCATAATCGCCCTCTCCCCTCCACTGCTCTTGACACCTACCTCCAGGAAGTAAGCGAGCTGCAAACTCGAGTCCTGGTCGGCCAGCGCGCCAGGCTGCTGGAGGTAGCGGCCCGGATGGCGGATACCACCAGGAATGACCGGCGTATCTTCCTCTTCGGCACCGGGCATTCCCATTTAATGGCCGAGGAAGGCTTTTACCGCGCCGGTGGACTTGCCAACGTGGTGCCGATGCTGGTCGAGCATATGATGCTGCATCAGCTGCCAAACCTGGGCTCTCGGCTCGAGCGCACGCCCGGACTGGCGGAGCTGATCCTGGAGCGCTACGCCCCCCAGCCGGACGAAATGCTTTTTGTATTTTCCAACAGCGGGGTCAACCAGCTTCCGGTAGAAATGGCCTTGCACAGCCGGGAGCGGGGACTCTTTGTGGTGAGTGTATCGTCATTTGAATATGCCCGGCAGGCTCCCCTCTCGGACCTGGGCATGCGTCTCGACCAGGCCGCGGACCTGGCCCTGGATAACGGCGGCCTGCCCGGTGACGCCCTGCTCGAGCTGGAGGGATTTCCCTGGCGCGTCGCCCCCTCCTCGACCATCGTCAATGCCCTGCTCTGGAACGGCCTGGTCGCTGAAACAGCGCGCTTGCTGCTCGAGTCAGGGATCGAGCCTCCCATTTACGCCAGTTTCAATGTCGCCGGTGCCCCACAGCATAACCAGGCCCTCCTGGAAAAATGGCGCCCGCGCAACATTCATTTATATGAGCCCAAGTCCTCTTCCCAGCAACAATTCGCCATCGGTGTGGATATATGAGCCACAAAGATCGCATCTGTCCTGATCGCAGAGAAGGGCGCTGTGCTTGCCTCCTCCCAGGTGTTGACCCGTCCTGAGGAGGGGATGCAGGCCGTCTTTGATAAAGTCGCGACCCAGGTCCTGGACCTCGCCCGGCAAAGCCCGGGTGTTGTGGCAGGCGTCGGTATCGGCTGCCCCGGCAAGGTCGATTCAGACCAGGGCAAGGTCTACAATGCCATCAATCTTGGATGGGCAGAGGTGGACCTGGCCGAGGAAATCGCTGTGCGAATCGACCGGGCATACCCGGTATGGATCCAAAAGGATGCGAATCTCAGCGCCCTCGGCGAGGTGTATTTTGGGGCCGGACAGGGCCAGCAGGATTTCATTTACCTGGGGATCGGCTCCGGGCTGGGTGCGGGGATCGTCAGCAGAGGCCGTCTGATCGTCGGCGGCGACTGGTATGCCGCGGACGTCGGTCATCTATCCATCGACCCGGACGGTCCCTTATGTGTGTGTGGCAGCCGCGGCTGTGCGGAAACGATCGCCTCCGGGCCAGGGCTTGTGCGCGTTGTACTTCAAAAACTGGTGACCTACCCGGCAAAAACCGTGCTTGCCAACCAGCTCGATCTGGCACCTTCCGATGTGCTCGCTGCCGCCCGCGAGGGGGATGCCCTTGCAATCCAGGCGCTGGCCGAAGTCGGACGCGTCCTGGGCATCGTCATGTCTTCCTGCACGGCCATCCTCAATCCCTGCCGGTATGTGATCGGGGGCGGATTGGGGCTGGCGGGTTTTGATTTCATCGCCCCGGCCGCACAGGAAGAGTTATTCCGGCGGACCATTCCCGAAAGTCGCAGCCTGTTGGATATTGTCCCTTCACAGGTGGAGTCACCGGCGGTCGGCGCGGCCTGTCTGGTCTGGTATGCGTTGTCTGGTAACACAGTAAGGAGCTAGGCTCATGAACGTCCCGAAGGCTTGATTCAAAATGTTCCTGTTTGCATCCAAAGCCTTCGGGACGTTTCTCCATCATCCCAGAACAAATGAAAGGAGGTGGTGTTCTTTAATAAACACTCTTTGTCTGAAACAATGAACGTCTGCATTACAAAACAAAAAGGAGAAGAAAATGCGTAAACTGTTTACCCTGATCAGCCTGCTGGTCGCTCTATCCATCGCACTGACAGCCTGCGGCGGAAGTACAGCAACCCAGGCCCCGGCACCCGCTGCAACCAATCCCCCGGCAGCCGCCACTGAACCGCCCGCCGCCGCCACCGAGGCCCCAGCGGCCACGCAGGCAGCTACGACCGGCGAGAAAGTAACGCTGACCATTGAAAGCTGGCGTAACGATGACCTGTCGATCTGGCAGGATAAGATCATCCCCGCCTTCGAAGCCAAATATCCCAACATTCATATCGAGTTCACGCCCTCAGCTCCTGCTGAATACAATGGCGTGTTGAACACCAAGCTGGAAGGTGGCACAGCCGGCGACCTGATCACCTGCCGCCCATTCGATGCCTCCCTCAAGCTGTTCCAGGCCGGATACCTGACTTCATTGAACGACCTGCCCGGCATGGAGAACTTTGGCGATGTAGCCAAGAGCGCCTGGATCACCGATGACGGCAAGGACGTCTTCTGCGTGCCGATGGCATCCGTCATCCACGGCTTCTTCTACAACAAGGACATCTTCGATAAGTACGGACTGCAGCCGCCGACCACCCGCGAGGAGTTCTTCAACGTATTGAAGACCCTCAAGGACAAGGGCGAGACCCCGCTCGTGATGGGCACCGCCGACCAGTGGGAAGCCGCCACCATGGGCTTCCAGAATATCGGACCCAACTACTGGAAAGGCGAGGAAGGTCGCAAGGCTTTGATCGCCGGCACGGCCAAATTCACTGACCAGCCGTACATCCAAACCTGGCAGGATCTTGCCGACTGGGCTCCCTACCTGCCCGATGGCTACCAGTCCGAGAAGTATCCCGATTCCCAGACCTACTTCACGCTGGGCAAGGGCGCCATTTATCCGACCGGCTCCTGGGAGATCAGCCAGTTCGAAAAGGACTCCGGCTTCAAACTCGGCATCTTCAAACCGTATGTTGAGAAGGCCGGCGACCAGTGCTACATCAGCGATCATACTGACATCGCCATCGGCATGAACGCCAAGACTGCCCACCCCGAAGAGGCCAAGACCTTCCTGAGCTGGGTGGCTTCCGATGAGTTCGCCAAGCTGTACGCCAACGCCCTGCCCGGCTTCTTCCCGCTGAGCAATGCCAAGGTGACCCTCGATGACCCGCTGGCCAACGAGTTCCTGAGCTGGCGTAACGACTGCAAGTCCACGATCCGCAACTCCTACCAGATCCTTTCCCGTGGTGAACCCAACCTCGAGAACGAGCTCTGGCGCGTCAGCGCGGCCGTCATGAATAAGTCCATGACGCCCCAGCAGGCTGGCGAGGAGATCCAGAAGGGTCTGGACTCGTGGTATAAACCTGCCGGACAATAAATCTGTTCGTGTTCTTCCTTCATCCCGGTGGCATTGTCCACCGGGATGAAGCTCCCAAAATACACATCCTGCAAAGTCACAGGAGGCATCTCGTGCAAAGCTCAAAGCGACGACGACCTTTCCCGGTTCACATCCTGGTATTCCTTGCACCGGCGGTTTTGCTCTACACCATCTTCATGGTGTTCCCCCTGATCAACTCCCTGCGGCTGAGCTTCTTTAACATGGATGCGCAGAATCAGCAGACCTTTGTGGGACTACAAAATTACATCAAACTGTTTACGAACGAAAATTTTGCACCGTTCTTCTGGAGGGCGCTGCGCAACAACTTTGTGTTCTTCGCCATCCACATGCTGGTCCAAAACTCGATCGCCCTGCTGCTGGCCGCCCTGCTTGCCGAAGGGGGACGGGTCCGCAATTTCTTCCGCTCGGTCATTTTTCTGCCGACCGTGTTGTCGGTCGTCATCATTGGTTTTATCTGGCAATTGATCCTGAACCCATTATGGGGGGTGGCCAAAAGCATGCTGGATGCGGTCGGGCTCGGTTCCTGGTTTGGTCCCTGGCTGGGCAAGCCCGAGACTGCCCTGATCACGGTTTCTTTAATTTCTGTCTGGCAATTCGTCGGCATCCCCATGATCCTGTTCTATGCCGCGCTGATCGGCATCCCGGAGGAATTAATGGAGGCCGCGAAAGTGGATGGCGCCACCGCCTGGGATGTGTTCTGGCACATCAAGTTTCCCCTGATTCTGCCCACGGTCGGCATTGTGGCGGTCCTGACCTTTGTCGGAAACTTCAACGCCTTCGACCTGATCTACACCATGAAGGGAGCCAACGCCGGGCCGGACTTTTCCACGGACATCATGGGGACGCTCTTCTACCGGACCTTCTTCGGCCAGCAACTCCAACTGGGGAATCCCACCATGGGAGCGACGGTGGCAGCCATGATGTTCCTGATCATCCTGACAGGCGTGCTGCTTTACATGTACTTCTGGGCCAGGCGCGTCCAGACCTACGATCTATGAGGCTGCCATGAAATCCTCTTTCTTCTACCGTACAAAGACTGCCCTGGGACGTGCCCTGCCGCTGGTGATCCTGACGATCTATGCCATGATCGCTTTGTTCCCCATCGTGATGATCATCATGAATTCCTTCAAGGCAAAAAAAGCGATCTTCGGCTCGCCCTTTGCGTTTCCCACCCCAGGGACGTTCAGCATGATCGGCTACCAAACCGTGACGGACCGGGCCGACTTTTCCACCTACTTCATCAACAGCATTATTGTCACCTTTACCGCGCTGATCCTGACCCTGTTCATTGGCTCGATGGCTGCCTTTGCCCTGGCGGAATATGATTTCCCCGGGAACGCACTGACAGCCCTGTACCTCTC
>JBLMZU010000052.1:0-2824 GCA_050258995.1 Bacteroidota bacterium | reverse complement strand
TTTTCATAGAGGGCATCCTTCCATTGCAGGGTGGCAGTCATGGGTTGAAAAAACGGGAGGTGGAAAGAAAAATGAGACGTGCTGCGGTGGAGTTTTTCTCTTCCTCTTAAGAAACGGGAGGTGCAAAAAAAGCCGAAGATGATCAATCATGTTGAGCCTTTATCAATTTGTTGGATAAGTTGCTGGCAGAGTCGGATGGATGGAATGCCGGAAGTGAAACTGTGAAACAGGAGCCCTGGCCTGGCTCACTTTCTGCAACGATCTGGCCGCCGTGCTGTTCGACGATGGATTTGACGATTGCCAGCCCGAGACCGTTGCCTTCGATCTTTTCATGTTCCCCACTGCGGATGCGATAGAAGCGATTAAAGATGAACGGCAGGTGGCTGGCCGGAATGCCAAAGCCTGTATCGCGGATTTTGATCCGGACCACGCAATCCTCCCGTTCCATGGAGAGTGTGATCGATCCGTCGTTTGGCGTATATTTGATGGCGTTTCCGACCAGGTTGCGCAGGGCCTGGCGCAGCTGTAGCGCGTCGCCCTGGACCGTGGAGTCGGCCGCCGTTTCCTCAAGCAGGAGTGTCTGCCCCCTGGCTTTGGCCTGCGGCTGGAACTCGTCTGCGATCTTGGACAGCATCTCGGGAAGGTCGATGATGTCTTTTTTAAGCTCCATCCCCAGGTCCATCTTGGCAAGGTTGAGCATGTTTTCGACCAGCTCGCTCATGGTGACGGAAGCGCCCTGGATGCGCTTTACAAAATCGAGCTGGAAATCGTTTAGGGGTCCTGCCTGTTTGATGAGATGACTGAATCCGATGATGGAGGTGATGGGGTTTCTCAGGTCGTGGGACGCCGTAGCGATAAACTCATCCTTTACCTTTTCAACTTCCTTGAAATGCGAAACATCGTGCAGGACCACCACGCATCCACCCTCGTTCAGGGAAGTGATCGAAGCGGAGAAAACGCGCTTGTCCGGCCAGACGATCTCCCTGTCGAAGGCCTGGCCCGAAAGCCGGGCCTGCTGGAGGCTGTAAATAAGCGAGTCGTAACCCACCCCTCCAGGCAGCGGCCGCCCGATCTTCATTTCATAATCGGTGAATAATTGCTGACCGGCCGGGTTGACCAGGGACAGTCGGTCCTGTGCATCGAACATCAGGATGGCATCCGCAGCGCTCTGCAAGACCGCCGCCAGATGCTGGCGCTCGTGCTCCATATCCTGATAAAGCTGGGCGTTCTCGACGGCGATGCTGGCCTGGCTGCAAATGGCCTGAAGCAGGAGCAAATGATCGTCCTTGAAATAGCCCGCCTGTTCATTTGCCAGCAGCAGCAGGCCCAGCATGTGCGAACGGCCAAACATGGGAACCACGACGACGGACCGGACGGCCTCATTCCCGGCCGAGCACCAATTTGGATCGCCCAGGCAGTCATCGATAATGAAGCCCTGGCGTTCCACCTTGACCCTCTCGAGCAGTTTCTCCGGCAGCATATATTGTGATGGGGAGGACAGGGATGGATCGTCACAATAGTGCGTCTGTTGATAGGCGCCATTGGACCGGATGATCACGATGTGGCCCAGCATGGCCCCCAGGGTTTCGCTGGTCCGTTTGAGCAGGATGGTGACGATCTCCTCGATATCCAGCCGGGCGCTCAATTCCTTGCCGATCTCGGGCAAAAGCTTCAGCTCGCGATTCTGGCGGCGGATCATGTCCTCTGCCTGTTTGACGCGCAGCTTGGTGTGGATGCGTGCCAGCAATTCCTTGGGATCAAAGGGCTTGGTGACATAATCGTCCGCGCCCAGGTTCAGGCCAGACTGGATCTCCTTCGGTTCCAACCGCGCTGCGGTCAGGATGATGACCGGGATATGTTCGGTGATCGGATCGGCCCGGATCTCCTCGAGCACAGCGAAACCGTCCTTGTTGGGCATGTTGACATCCAGCAGCACCAGGTCGGGGAGCTGGCTGCGGACCTTTTCGAGTGTCTCGATCCCATCAGCGGCTTTGATGTAGCTGTAGCCCTCCCTCTCCAGATAGCGGGAGAGCAGCATCAGGTTATCGGGCTGATCGTCTGCGACCAGGATGTTGAACAATTTATTGGGGGAAGAGTCGACGATCACGGGCCGCGCCTGGTCCATCTCCTGGATCGCCTGGGTAATGATCCGGCAGATCCTCTCGGGGTGGACGGGCTTGATAATGACATCCCTGACTTTGAGTCGCCGTGCAGATACCTGGAGTCCGGGGACCTCGTAGGCCGTGATCAGGAAGGAGTAGGTGGGTTTTCCGGCCGGGCTTTTTTGCAGGTTCTCGATCAGCTCCAGGCCGGTCATCTCGGGCATGATCATGTCGGTGATCAGGATGTCCACCACATCCTGCCTGGCATACTCGAGTGCCTGGGGTCCGCTGGTGGCAGAGAGGACCTTTACCCGGGTATCCACCTGGGACAGGGCGCGCGCCAGGGTGTGGGCGGTGCTGGGATGGTCATCTACAACCAAAATCTTTATTCGAGGCGAGGTCGAAGCATCCATGCTCCAATTTTGCCTGCCCCGGCCGAACTGGCCGATAGGAACTGTATGGAAAAGTTGGGAAAAGTTGGCTACACAGGATTTCCCTGTGGCTTCAAAAACGAGCTAATCTGCGACGAGGCGATACCCGCTGCCCCGCAGGTTGACCACATGCAGGGAGCTGCTGCCATCGACTTCGATCGCCTGGCGGATGTTGTGGATGTGCCACTTGGTCAATTCCTGTGCTTCGCGCGCCTCCACCTGGTAGCCCTGAGCTTCCGAGACCAGGGTTTGGTAATCCACGACATGGGGGGAGTGACGGGCGAGGACAAG
>JBLMZU010000051.1:0-8944 GCA_050258995.1 Bacteroidota bacterium | reverse complement strand
GCTTTGTTGGAAAGGCTTGAGGATCAGATCGAAGGAATCGGGCTGGGAACTGTGGTTACAGGCATGGGACGCGGGCTCGCCCTGGATCGGGATGGCAATTATTCCAGGATTCAACGCGCCTTTGACGCTCTGGTCTTCGGTAAGGGAAACCATTACGCGCTCGAATAAGGGAGGCTTCAGTGGATCTTGAATTTTTGCATGAACGGATTGTCCCTGCCAGGACAAAAATCGTTTTGCTCATCCTGGATGGCCTGGGCGGATTGCCACGCGAACCCGGCGGCAGGACCGAGCTGGAAACTGCCTGCACTCCCCATCTGGATGCCCTGGCGCGGGACTCAGTTCTGGGATTGACCCAGCCGGCCGGCCCGGGCATCACGGTGGGCAGCGGCCCGGGCCACCTTGCCATTTTTGGCTATGACCCGATCGAATATGAAATCGGCCGCGGTGCCATGGAAGCACTCGGCGTGGATTTCGAGCTGGGGCCGCTGGACGTGGCCGCGCGCGGCAATTTCTGCACCGTGGATGAAAAGGGAGTCATTCTTGACCGGCGCGCTGGCCGCATCCCAACGGAGCAGGCACGTGAACTGATCGATTTGCTGCGTACCGTCCATGTGGAGGGAGTGGAATTCTTTGTTGAGATGGTCAAGGAACACCGATTTGCTTTCGTCATGCGCGCCCCCGGCCTGGGTGAGGCGCTGTCAGAAACAGATCCTCTCAAGATCGGCGCGCCGACGCTACCGGTCCGGGCTTTGAATCGCACCTCAGAAAAAGCAGCCTGTCACGCAAACCAGTTCATCGAACAGGCACGCTGCCTGCTTGCGGACAGGCATCCCGCCAATATGATCACACTGCGCGGCTTTGCCACACTTCCCCATATTCCAACATATCCCGAGCTTTATGGTCTGCATCCCGCCGCGGTCGCAATCCATGGAATGTATCGTGGCGTTGCCCGCCTGGCAGGCATGGAAATTTTGGATGTGTGCGGTGATACGATCGCCGACGAATTCACGACACTTGAAAAACACTGGCACGATTTTGATTTCTTTTACGTGCATGTCAAGAAAACGGATACCTATGGTGAATCGGGGGATTTTGACGAAAAAGTGCGCGTGATCGAGCAGGTGGATGCACTTCTGCCGCGTCTTCTTGCATTGCAGCCTGATGTGATTGTCGTCGGCGGCGATCATTCCTCCCCCGCTGTGCTCAAGTCACACTCGTGGCATCCTGTCCCTGTCTTGATCCATGGTGCCTATGTCCGTCCAGACGGGATCCCCGAATTTGGCGAGCATGCCTGCATGCGCGGCAGCCTCGGCGTCATTCCGGCCACTCATGTACTCCCGATCGCCCTGGCGAACGCGGGCCGCATCGGTAAATATGGAGCCTAGAAAAGGAGCCGCAATGGATGACATTTTCAGCCCGGATTTTTTCCCGCAGGCATTATTTGAAATCATGAAAGATATCGAGCCTGCCATCCGGGAGATGGAACTGTATGAATTCCGCTACGCGTTAAATAACATAACGCCCGCGCAGGGATGGAACTCGATTCACCTCGATCCCAGGAAGGAGGTTGAAGCCCGCCTGAATAACCGTGCCTTTTATGATTCGATACAGATCAAGCCCCGCCTGGGAGAGAGGATCATCCTGGATGAGCATATCGTTCATTTGACGGATATGCTCTTTGCAGGTCTGGTTGCCGGTATATATGATCGAGACTGGGTCGGGCAGCATTTCTATTTCGATGTGCGTGGCTTCTACTTTTTGCACCGCACCTCCTATTTCACGGAACCGATCCTGGCGCATCTGGGCGGCAGGCCGTTCAAACAGTTCGAGCAAAAGCAAAGGGAGTTGTCCCTTTTACAGGATCTGGGCTACAAGGCGTTCCGCGAAGCGAATGAAGAAGTGGATCGTGCATTCATCCAGAGTGTACATAGACTGATTGCTGCACGTGGAACCCCGGTTCTGCTCGCCATTGCGGGACCCACAGCCGCTGGAAAAACGGAGATCGTCGAGCGCCTGCGCGCCGACTTCGACAAGGCTGGCAGGAAGACCACCTCGATCGAGCTGGATAACTTCCTGACCGACCGGGAGTATCGCGAGGAAAAGGGAATCTTCACCCAGGGAAGGGAAGCGCTGCACTTTGCACTATTCAGGCAAAGCCTGCAGGATATCACCACGGGAAAACGAATCTCCATCCCCCGCTACGACTTTGTGTATGCCACCTCCAGCCACGATCTGCAGGGCAACCTGAAACCGGACGGAACGCCAATCGAGATCGAGCCGGCAGACATCATTTTCATCGAAGGCAACTTCCCATTCCTGATCGAAGAGGTCGCAGACTTGATCGGGATCAAGGTCGTGTATCTGACCGACGACCCCATCCGCCTGAAGCGCAAATGGAAGCGGGATATCGATTACCGCAAAAAATACGAGCCCACCTATTTCCGCAACCGCTACTTCAAGGACCAGTTCATCATGGCCGAGATCGCCTACCGCCCACAGATGGCGATGTGCGATATGGTCGTGGATACGACCGGCGCAGCATTGTGGACGACTCCTGAAGTTGCTGCTATTTTAAGCGCGAACCAGTAAAACCCAACATCCGCCATGTCCCATCAGGTCCCTGCAAGGCCCGTGTCTGGCATCTCCAGGCCCCGTGCCAGTGTGACATTCCGGGCCTTGCGCCACCGGAACTACCGGCTTTGGTTCTTCGGCCAGGGACTGTCGCTGGTCGGCACATGGATGCAGTCGATGGCCCAGCAGGTGCTCGTCTACAGACTGACAGGGTCGGCAGTTTCCCTTGGGATCGTCAATTTCATGGTGGTGTTGCCGCTTGTGCCTTTTGCACTGTGGGGAGGGTCACTCTCTGACAGGGTGTCGAAACGAACGATCATCCTGGTTACACAAAGTCTGATGATGCTACAGGCTGTTCTGCTGGGGATGCTGGCCTGGACTGGCACCGTGCAGGTCTGGCAGATCTATGGAATGGCGTTCGTGCTCGGGATCTTGAAGGCGGTGGATATGCCGGCGCGACAGGCCTTTGTGATCGAACTCGTCGAAGGCAAGGAGGATCTGACCAGCGCGATCGGGCTTAACTCTGCGATCCATAACGGTGCGAAGACTCTCGGGCCCGCCCTGGCAGGTGTCTCCATTGCAATGATGGGGGAGGCAGTCGCCTTCCTTGTGAATGGCTTCAGTTTCTTTGCAGTGATCATCAGCCTGCTCCTGATGCGGGACCTGCCGCATACGGCACCAAGGGAAGAGGGCAGTCCACCCGTGATGCGACACACAGTGGAAGGAATCCGATATGTGATCAGTCAGCAGACGATCCTGATCCTGATGAGTCTGGTGGCGATCAGTTCCTTCCTCTCCCGGCCGTATCAAACTCTCATGCCGGTATTTGCAGACAGCATGCTGAAGGAGAGTGGCAGGGGATTGGTCGCAGTTCTGTGCCGGGGAAACTTCGCATGGACGAACTGCCAGGCACCGGCGGCCATCCCGCTGGGGCTCTTGCTTTCCGCCGTGGGAGCGGGAGCGGTCCTGGGAGCCTTTCTCGTTGCATCGCTGCCTGAAAATGCCCCTCGCGGCCGGATGCTGACGCTCGGGAATATTGCGTTCCCAGTCTTCCTTCTCCTATTTGTGCGATCCGATTCAATCTGGGTTTCGACTCTCATTATGTTGTTCGTTGGGATAAGCCATGTCTTTCAAAACTCGATGGCCAATACATTGCTTCAAATGACGACTCCCGATCCACTTCGAGGGCGGGTCATGAGCCTGTATTCGCTTGTCTCACACGGAATGACCCATGTGGGCGGACTGCAAGCCGGTCTGGTTGCAGATTGGGTGGGGGCACCGATCTCCATTGGGCTGGGAGCGGCGTTTTCACTTCTGTACGGCATATTTGTGGCCATTCGCTACCCACAGGTCCGTGACATGGGATAGTCCAGAAGATGAGCGTGAGTCTCAATGACAAAAGTCATACGTTTTGAAAGAATACTTGCAAAAGACAAAAGAGTGTTGTATGATGTTGAAATGAAAGAAAAATTTCATAATTTTATAATTTGAAAGACTCTCCTTACAGAAGGAAGACGCCATGGTTTCAGAAACCCCAGTACGTGTCGATTTCAGCCAGATCCTGAGCGAGAACTATAAAAATCTTACCAAAAGCGAGAAACAGATCGCGGATTACCTGCGCAAGAACCAGGAGGAATCCGCTTTTCTTTCTGCGGGCGAGCTGGCGGATCGCCTGGATCTAAGCGAGGCAACGCTTGTCCGCTTTGCGCGCTCCCTGGGTTTTGACAGTTACCCTGCCATGCGGGAGGTCCTGCAGGAGAACTTCCGCCGCCGGGTCACACATTCTGCCCGCTTGCGCAGCCGCCTGGACGATCTGCGCGAGGCAGGCGATATTTTCGAGCGCCTGGTCGTTTCCGAAATGGATTACATGACCCAGTCCCTCGAATCGGTCAGCCGGGATGCATTCCATCAGGCCGTCAGCCTGATGGAGGAGCGAAAACGGATCTACATCTTCGGCCTCGGTCCATCTGTTTCCCTGGTCGAGCTCATGCGCATCCGGTTGGAGCGGTTCGGTCACCAGGTCGTCACCCTGACCACGACCGGACGCGAGTTCCTAGAGCCGCTTCTCTCCATGACAGAAAACGATCTCCTGTTTACGATCTGCTTTTTTGACGTTACCCCTGCCCTCCAGTTGAGCCTGGATTATGCCCAGGATATACACTGCCCTGTCATCATGCTGACCGATACATTGGGATCCATTATTGGAGATAAAGCCACGGTGGTACTTTCTGCCAAGCGCGGCCCGGTCTCCGGATTTCATTCCCTCGTTGTACCCATGACGATCATCAATTCACTCCTACTGGCAATGGGCGGCGAGGAAAGCGGTGTGATGGAAAACCTGGATAAGCTGGATCAATTGCGCGCACGATATAAGAAATATAGCAATACATCAACCTGATCTTTAGTGGTTCCTAGATTACTCCTTTAGCAGTTCCTGATCCACAGAGTCGAACGAACACTCTATCAGGAGAAATCTATGGCCAGCCTTGCAGTAACACAGGGGGAACCATTATCCGTCCGAATCCTTGCCAACCTGAGGAAATTCTTTCGCTGGTTGACCAGCCCACAGGTGATTCTATCCATCATCATGCTGGCAGCCATGATCTATATGGTGATCATTCCCCTGTATCGCATGGTCAGGATCACGATCACCTATTCTGAAAAGGATTTACGATACGCCAAGGATGCCGTTGTCGGGGCCTGGACAGCCTTCCACTGGGTGAGGATGTCAACTGGCAAGATTGGCCAGATCATGACCTATCAGCCCATGCTGCACTCGATGGTTGTCTCCATGGGGGCCACCCTTCTTTCGCTTGTCATTGGTGGAAGCCTGGCCTGGCTGGTCATCCGGACCGACATGCCTGCCCGGAAAACGATCAATTTCCTGGCTGTCATTCCCTACATCATGCCTTCCTGGACGATCGCCATGGCCTGGAAGGTGGCATTCAATAACGGCACAGCGGGAGGTGTGCCGGGGTTGATCATGGATCTGACGGGAATAGCACCTCCGGATTGGCTGGCCTATGGACCCATCCCGATCATCATCAGCAGTGGGCTGCATTACTATACATTCTTCTACCTGTTTATCTCAGCCGCGTTGATGTCGATCGATTCCAGCCTGGAGGAGGCCGGAGAGCTGGCAGGCGCCAGCCGTTCCCGCATCCTCCGTAAGATTACGTTCCCACTTGTGATCCCTGCCATTCTTTCAGGCTTTATCATGACCTTCTCCAAGACCATGGGGACGTTCGGTGGCCCGAATGTCCTGGGAGTACCGGTCCGTTACTACACAGTAGCAACCATGATACGTTCCAACACCACGGTTGGCGCATATGGGGATGCCTTTGTCCTGGCGATCGTCCTGATCCTGTTTTCCATGACCACCATCTATTTGAATCAGCGAATCGTGGGAACTCGCAAGAGCTACGAGACGATTGGCGGGCGCGGGTTCATGTCGCAGAAGACAAAGCTGCGCAACTGGAAAGGCTTTCTTACCGTTTTGGTGATCCTGTTTCAGATCGCCGTTGCCATTGTCCCCCTGATTGTTCTCCTGTGGAGCACATTGATGCTGCGTTCCGGGGATTACAGCGTGACCAACTTCACCCTGGCGCATTGGATCGGGAAAAGTAATGAAAAGATCAATAGTGGTGAGCCTGGCGTGCTGCTCAACCCAGCCATCTGGCGCGGGGCGTGGAACTCGATCAAATTATCCATCTACACTGCCTTTTTCACAGCCTTTCTGGGAGTAATTCTTGGATATGCCATTGTGAAAGGCAGGGGGACGCGCCTGGCGAAAGTGGTGGAACAGCTGGCATTCATTCCTTATGTCATCCCGGGCATTGCCTTCGGGGCGGTCTATATTTCAATGTTCTCAAAACCGGTGGGGCCCATCCCACCGCTCTATGGCACCTTTGCCCTGCTGGTTGTCGTATCAGTGGCAAAGCATATTCCTTATTCCTCCCGGAGCGGTGTTTCGTCCATGCTCCAGGTAGGCAGAGAACTGGAGGAGGCTGCTGCCGTGGCAGGCGCAAATTCCTGGCAGCTCTTCACCCGCATTATTTTCCCGCTCACCAAAACAGGTTTTATTTCTGGATTTTTAATGGTGTTCATCACTACGATGCGGGAGCTTTCCTTGATCATTTTGCTGGTCACCCCAGCCACGGCTGTCCTTTCCAGCATGACCATGCGTTATAGCGAAAACGGGAATGAACAACAGGCGAATGCTGTCATTCTTCTCCTGGTTGCATTGGTTCTGACAGGAAACTTTATCATCGGCCGCTTCCAGGGCGGCGGGCTCAAAAAAGGACTAGGAGTGTAAAGAGGAAACCATGGCAACGACGATCATCATTAAAAACCTTACCAAACGTTTCGGGAATGTTGCAGCAGTAAACAACGTCAACCTGAACATCGAGCCGGGATCATTCCTCACCCTGCTGGGTCCTTCAGGGTGTGGAAAGACCACCTTACTGCGCTGCATTGCCGGTCTCGAAGACCCGGATGAAGGTGAGATCTACATCGGCGAAAAGCTGGTCTTCTCCAGCAAGAGGGGAATCTCCCTGCCGGCCGGAGCACGCGATTTGGGATTGATGTTTCAGAATTACGCCCTGTGGCCTCACATGACCGTTTATAAGAACATCACCTTCGCGCTTGAGATCCGAAAAATGTCAAAGCAGGAGATGGATCAGCGGGTCAAGGAGGCGCTGGCGTATGTGCAAATGGAAGGCTACGAAGATCGCTATCCACGTGAGATGAGCGGTGGGCAGCAGCAGCGCATCGCCCTGGCACGCATCCTGGCCTATCGGCCCAAGGTCTTCCTGATGGATGAGCCTCTCTCCAACCTGGATGCCCGTCTTCGGATGGACATGCGTGGCGAGTTGAAGCGCATGCACCACCTTGCCGGTGCCACCACCATCTATGTCACGCACGATCAGGTGGAAGCCCTGACCATGTCATCCAACATCGCCGTGATGAAGCTTGGTGTCATTCAGCAGCTCGATACACCTGACCGTGTCTATCATTTTCCCGCCAACCTGTTCGTCGCAGACTTTATCGGCAATCCAAAGGTGAATCTTTTGGATTGCACCGCCAATGGCGGAAATTGTATACAAATTTCCGATTTCAAGATCCCCATGGATACCCATGCTGCCAGCGGCCAGATGGTGATCGCTGTCCGCCCGGAGGATGTCACCGTTTCAACCAGGCCGGAGCCGGACGCGGTGGAGTTCAAAGCCTATTCCGTACTCCCTGCCGGCGCCGATTCTACAATCGTGGCTCAGCGCGGTGGGACGGAGATCACCGTCAAGGTCATGGGAATTAGCAAGATCCATATGGATGAAAGGATCTGGCTGAAATTTGATCCTGACTCCCTCAACTTGTATGACAAGGAAAGCGGGAACCTGCTGGCTTCCCACAATTAGTAAGTTCGTTGCATATCCTTTTCCAGGAAAGTGGCGAAAGGAGGCGCACTGCAAAGTAGATTTTTGAAGATTGTGAAGTTGACACTTCAATGTCGTTTCAAAAAACAAGAAGGAGAATGGAAATGAAACTGTTCGGAAAGATTCTGACCATTTGTTTGATTATCAGCTTCCTAACGGCATGTGGAGGGAATGTCGCACCGGCCACGCAGGCACCAGTGAAGGAACCTCCAAAGCCGGCAGCGACGGAAGCACCTGTACAGGAACCCACTGCAGCACCCACCCAGGCGCCTGTCGCTTCCGCCAAGGAAGAGTGGCTGAAGGCCAACCAGCTTGGCACCTATGACACAGGCAAACAGGATTGGGCAGCGATCGAGGAAGCCGCGAAAAAGGAAGGCTCGGTGATCGTTTATGCCAATACTTCCAAGATCTCCAAGGCCGCCGAGAAATGGGCTGAGAAGTATCCCGAGATCAAGATGGAAGGGTACGACCTGGGCGGCGATGATGTGCTGTCGAAGACTGTCGGTGAACAGGAAGCCGGGAACTTTGTTGGAGATGTGTGGTTCAGCAGCGGTGGCGCTGAGCTCGTTGGAAATGTGCTCCCGCATGAATATGTCTGGCGCTTCGTTCCCACGACAACCAGTGTGGATGAGCAGTACACCCAGCCGTTATTGATGTCCCGCTTTGGCACCAGCATCTTTGCCTATAACAAGGAGTTGAACAAGGAGTGCCCGATCAAAAACGTTTGGGAGCTCACCCAGCCGGAATGGAAGGGCAAGTTTGTCATTGAGGATCCACTGAATGATGCTTCGACCCTCAGCAAGCTCATCACCCTTGCTTATCACGCAGACGAGATGAAGCAGGCTTATGTTGACCTGTACGGCAAGGAACCGGAGCTGGATTCAGATACCCCGGATGCCGGCTGGCTGTGGTTCAAGCGTTTTGCCCAGAACCAGCCGATC
>JBLMZU010000050.1:0-9731 GCA_050258995.1 Bacteroidota bacterium | reverse complement strand
GACGACGGGCTTCGGTCTCGGCCGGAGCTTCCTCGTCAAGGTCGCGCATCTCCGACAGCTCAGGATGGCGGAACATGGCATTGTCGTCGAGGATCATTTTCCCGTCGAGGGCGATGAGCCGTTTGTCTTTGGTGATGACAAGGGGATTGATCTCCGCCAGGGAGGCGTCGGTGCCCTGATAAGCCTGCCAGAGGCCGGAAGCGATCTTGCTGAAATCGCGCCAAAGCTCGCGGGGCAGGTCGATGGAGGCAGCGATATCGCGGGCCTGGTAATCGCGCAGTCCCAGCAGGGGATCGATATGGACCTTGATGATCTTCTCGGGTGTGGTCGCGGCGACCTCTTCAATATCCACACCGCCCGCAGCAGAGGCGATCATGACCGGTTTCTTGGCGGCCCGATCGTTGGTGATCGAGAAGTAGATCTCATGCTCGATCGCCGCGGCTTCGTCCACCAATACTTTGCGAACAGGAAGGCCCTTGATATGCATCGCCAGGATCTGTCCGGCGAACTCTGCGGCCTCATCGGCATTTCTGGCGACCTTTACGCCACCTGCCTTGCCGCGTCCGCCCACCAGCACCTGGGATTTAATAACAACGCGGCCACCCAGTTCCTCGGCGATGTGTTTCGCCTCCTCTGCGGTAGCCGCCACCCGTCCCTTGGGGATGGGAACGCCATATTTTGCAAATATCGACTTCGATTGATACTCATGCAGTTTCATGGTTCATCCCTTATCGTGCGGAAATTTGAGCGAGGAGATTATACCACCCGGGTTTGGAGAGGCATGTACGCACCGCTCCACCTTAACCACCTCTTTTTCAACTCTAAAGAATCATCTCCACCTTAATTTGGCTCTCCTCTTTGTTATATCTGTCTGGCATTAACAATTCTGGGTGGATAAAAGTCAAGCTTTTATCCACCCAGAATGAAGCGACATTTCTCGAGATAGAAAACATCGCAAAGTCAGCATCACCGCCCGGCCTTCATTTTATCGCTTTCGCTCTTTTAGTGAATTTAACCGGACGGCATCGAGAATGAGGGCTTTTAGTGCTGTCTCATCTACAGGATCAGCTTCATGGAAGTCGATGGCACGAACCGTCTTGCTGTCCAGGCGCGTATTGAAAATCCTTTTTGGATCCTTTATCTGAGCGCCTTTGGGGAATGTCAGCCTTACGGCGTTCTTGAGCGTATCTGCCACGCAGATTATTCCATCATGGGACCAAACGGGGACTCCTGAGGGTCTGGAAGGTTTCTTCCATTTCACTTCTTCAACCACGCCAGGGTCTGCTTTTTTGATCAAATCTCGAAGCTGTGATAATTTTTTGCCACGCCAGTCACCCGGCTCCTTAATGATGGCATCGATCTGTTGAGCTGCGGACTTCCCTTTCGGGGAGGGGTCCGTACCTGCTTTCATTGTCAGCTCACTGCTTTCTTCAGGAGTGCGCCGATCCTTGCTTCATCAGCCGCAGTCAATTTCTTCAGTGCGAAGGCAACCGGCCACATCGCACCTTCATCAAGCTTTGCCGAGTCGTTGAAGCCTAACGTAGAGTACCTCGTGTTGAACTTTTGCGCGGTTTGGAAGAAGCAGACAACCTTTCCGTCGTTGTTGGCATACGCAGGCATTCCATACCAGGTTTTTGCCGAGAGGCCTGGAGCGCTTTCCTTGATGATCGCATGGATCCGTTTAGCCATGGAGCGATCCGGTTCCTGCATGGCGGCGATCGCCTCGAGGGCGGCACTTTCTCCTGCCGCCTTGTCCTTTTCCGAGCGCGCCTCCGCCTTCATCTCCCTGGCGCGGCTTCTCATCGCAGCTTTTTCCTCATCCGAGAATCCTTTGGATGAATCGCCGCTCGCGGCGGTAGTTTTGGCTGACTTCTGCGTGGCCTTTTTTTTAGCGGTTTTCCCTGGGTTCATGAGAATCTCCTTGTGTTTAAATTTCAGAATTGTGGCTTAAATTTTTTCGTTCTATCTTTATTCCAAACGATACGAGGCGGGATCAAATTAAGAAAGACTATTTTTCACAGCAGCTCTGTGAAAGCGCAGCGGTCAGCCAGGAGTAATGCGTTACCCAGCCTATGTTGAAAAGCAGTGGCATGATTTTAGAACATACGCTCTAAGCAGTCAAGATAAATCTTGTCCAAATTTTTGACCAGCATATTCTTTTTCAGAACCGCGATAATAAGCAGGGCTGTCGAAGCATGGCCAGGTTCGCATGCGGGTCATCTATGGGGCGGGGATTCCTGGAAGCGTCTGATGGCTTCGCAACCATCTGCTACTAACCGTGTTCTGCCGATATCATTTTCAGACCCAGCAGCAATTACAATTACAAATATGAGTGTCCCCAAATGACCTGCGATATTATGGGGATAGAAGATATGTGGGTTGGAGCAGGGGTGGTCAGTGGCCTGCGTGAAAGTGAAGATATTGAACTGGCTAAAATTGGAAGAGCAGAATTAGGATGATAAGTAACGATGTGCCTACCATCAGGCAATAAAGCGATGGAAATGTTTGAGGAAATGCCCATTTGTTAGGCACGTTGCTGTTCTCATGGCCAATTCACAACTTTTAAGACGATCGTTCTAAAGATTGTAACGGTGTCAGGCACTATAATCTCGTGAACAATGGATGTAATACTATATATGGAGGATCACATGGGCGAAAAATTATCTGGAAAAACAGCTCTCATCACGGGAGCGAGCGCTGGGATCGGTTGGGCAAGCGCGCTGGCGTTAGCTGGAGAAGGAGCTAATTTGGTCATTACAGCCCGGCGCCAGGAACGCTTGTCTGAGCTGCAGGCAATTGTCCAAAAGGATGGCGGACGGGCAGTGAGCCTGGCGGGGGATGCGAAAGAGGAAGATACTGCTCAACGAGCGGTCGATCTTGCGATTCAGACCTTCGGCTCCCTGGATTTTTTGATCAACAATGTCGGGGTTGGAAACTACAAGAATCTGGTCGATACGAGTGCCGAAGATTATGATGAAATGATGGATTCCAATATGCGTTCCACCTTTCTGTTCAGCCATTATGCTGTGCCGGTGATGATCAGGCAGGGCTCGGGCACCATCCTGATGATTTCGTCCATGGCTGGCGTGTATGGATTTCCCGGTGAGGCCGTTTATTGCGCGACCAAGTTCGCCCAGGTGGGATTTGCACAGGCCCTGGATAAGGAATTGCGGCAGTATGGAATCAAGGTCGGTGCGATCTGTCCCGGTGGTGTCAAGACCGAGTTCGCCCTGGGCAAGGGCAGATCAGAAGAGAGCGTTGCCTCCTCCGGGATGCTTGAGCCGCAGGATGTCGCAGGGGTCGTTCTCATGGCGTGTACACAGTCACCTGGCTCGCGGATCATCGAAGTGCAGATGCGCACGATGGCCGAGTCTTTGACCTGATGTGTATAGATTTATGAAAGAAAATATATACGATCATCCGGGCTTTTTTGAAGCCTACAGCAATATGAGGAGGTCGCGAAAAGGACTGGAAGGAGCAGGGGAATGGCAGGCTCTAAAGCAGCTTCTGCCTGACTTCAAAGGGAAGCGGGTCCTGGACCTGGGGTGTGGCTATGGATGGCATTGCCGCTATGCAGCGGAAAACGGTGCTGCCTCCGTTATTGGAATCGATCTCTCGAAGAAAATGCTTGAAAAAGCTCAGTCTTTAACAACCGATCATAGGATCCGGTACCAAAACGCGGCAATCGAGGACTTTGAATATATTCCAGACTCTTTTGACGTTGTGCTTAGTTCCCTGGCAATTCACTACATTTCGAATTTTCAAGGACTTTGCAGGAATGTTTATACAGCGTTAAGCATCCACGGGAAATTCGTGTTTTCGGTTGAGCATCCGATCTTTACCGCGTATGGAAGTCAGGATTGGATATATGACTCCAAACGCAACAAGATCCACTGGCCCGTGGACAATTATTTCAAAGAAAGTGAGCGGACAGCCATCTTTCTTGGTCAGAGGGTGACAAAGTATCACAGGACACTGGATACCTACATCACTGGACTTCTTAATAGTGGATTTTCCATTACGGGACTTGCAGAGCCCGTCCCTGAAGAACGACTCCTGGCAGAAGATCCCGATTGGAAGGAGGAGCTCAGACGGCCCATGATGCTTATTATTTCAAGTTTGAAAAATGGAAACCAGACCTGATTTACATTGTCTCGTGGACCATGACGTTTTCTATTTCTTCAATCGTGGTCGGAATTGAGGCTGACAGGTTTTCGCATCCATTTTCAGTTACGAGAACATTATCCTCTATACGTAATCCGATGCCCCACTCGCGCACATAAATGCCTGCATCCACGGTGAATATCATATTCTTTGCGATCGGCTCATCATAGCCACCTACATCATGAGTATCGAGGCCAACATGGTGGACAGCGCCATGCCAGACATATCTGCCAATGTCTGCGATATCGTCCAGCAAACCCAATGCTTTGAGCCCTTCAAAGGATGCTTTCCGGCAGATCGGGTTCAGTGTAGAAAATGGTACACCTGGACGAACATGTTCCATGACGGCCCGATTGGCAGCGTAGGCGACCTGGTAGAGCTGGGACTGCTGCTCACTGAAGTGACCATTGGCCGGAAACACGCGTGAGATATCGGTGCAGTATTCATCAAAGGCTGCGCCGACATCGGTCAGGATTAATTCGCCATTTGCCAGTGCGGCCATGGGATTTGCGTAATGCAGGTAAAATATCCGCTCTCCACCTGCAATAATGGAAGGAAAGGCAGGACGGCGCTGGCCATGAATTGCGAGTTCCAAATTGAACTCGGCCTCAAGCGTGTATTCCATCATGCCGGGTTTTGCCACCCGCATCATTCGGCGGATTCCCGCTTCCGTGATCTGCATGGCTCTCCGGATGGCATCGATCTCTTCGGACGTCTTGATTTTACGCATCCTGGCAAGCAGCGGATAACTATTCCTGATCGTGATATGTGGATGCCGTTTCCGGACTTGTTTTGCGAACTCGCGCTCGATATCAAACCCTCGTTCCGTGGCAAGGGCATCAAAGCAAAGCCACAGAGTCATGGCCGGCTGGGAAGAAAGAAGGGCATCCAGCATCCTGCTTAATTTGTCAATATCCTCAACGACTTCCACGCCACTGATTTCGTGGATCTCATCCTCCGTGAAGCGCCTGCCTGTCCAGATCTCACGCTCAAAATTGGGTTTCGTTACGAAAAGCCGCTCACTGACCCCGTCACCCTTTTTTAATAGTAGCAGCGCCGACTGTTCCTGCTTAATACCTGCCAGATAAAGAAAGTTGCGATTTGTAAAAAATGGAAAATTCTCATCCGCGGTTTTTCGCACGCTTTCACCGCTGAAAAAAAGCATGGCATCGTTCTCTGCCATCTCTTCAGTTAATTTTCGCCGGTTCTCGCAGTAAAAGCTTTGGTTCATGAATGTATCCCTGCCTCGTTTGGGTGATGAATTCGGTTGATCACTATCTGAGAATTTATCTTACCATAAGGGCCTGCGCGAGCTGCCAAAGCTTAAGAAGTCGCATGAAAAATCGAATAGGGAAGTGAGAATGGCCTTGAATCCCATCAGTTCCTTTTGGTGGAGGAAGTGATTTTACATAGGGAAGGGGAGCTCCGCCGGTTCATGGACCGCTGGTTCTTATCCCACGATCTTGCGGGTATTTGAGTTTATACTAGTCGCAAGCGGTACCTGTGACTCGCTGGAATCCCTTTAACTTTGATCTTATGTAGAAGGAAGAAATGGATAATTTAATCGTAAGAACAATTTTGGGGTTTGCATGTTTGATGCTGGTTCTGGGCCTTGCCCTCTTCCTGCCGGCCGGAGCCTTGAGTTATTGGCAAGCCTGGCTGTACCTGGCTGTTTTTGCAGGTTGTACCATTCTGATCACTGCATACCTGATCAAAAATGACCAGGAGCTGTTGGCTGGTCGTGTCCAGGCCGGACCAGCCGCCGAAACGCAGCGATCACAACAGATCATTCAAAGTCTGGCCAGCCTGTTTTTTATCGGCCTGTACATTGTCTCCGGTCTGGATTTTCGTTTTGGCTGGTCAAATATGTCACCGGTTGTAAGCTTGATTTCCGCTGGCATCGTGGCACTCGGATTTTATTTTGTCTTTCTCGTCTTTCGGGAAAATAGTTTTACCAGGGCCACCATTGAGGTATCAGCCGGGCAAAAAGTGATCAGCAGCGGACCCTATGCTATCGTGCGGCATCCCATGTATGCCGGGGCTATGCTTCTGGTTCTCTTCACCCCGCTTGCACTGGGTTCCTGGGTGGCGGTTCCTTTTTCCATACCGTTGATCCTGGTCATTGTGGCCAGATTGCTGGACGAAGAGAAATATCTGCGAGCAAACTTAAGCGGTTACGAGGAATATTGCCGGAAGGTACCTCACCATCTTATACCGTTTATTTGGTAGAGTCTTGCCGGCTAAAAGATATATCGGCTGACTTTTAAGATCCATTCTCCTGGCCGTTCTTTCGTTTGGTGTTCACATGATGCTGCCTTTCAAATTCTAAGAAGCGAGGTGAGAGACTATGGCTATTCAACGCGATGCAAGTGGGAAATTGCATATCGAATCTCCTTTCATGGGCGAATCCATGATGGACAAATCCCTCCTGGCCAGCACCGACACCGGCCCCGTTCATCGTTTAATGCCCGACTTGGTCGTGGTCAAAGTAGGAGGGCAGAGCATAATCGATCGCGGCAGGTCTGCGTTACTGCCGATCCTGGATGAGCTGGTGGAGGCCCGTAAATTCCACAAGATCCTGATCACAACCGGCGGTGGGACTCGGGCGCGGCATGCCTATGCCATTGCGATAGATCTTGGCATGCCGACAGGTGTGCTTGCCAAGCTGGGGAGCAGCATCAGCGAGCAAAATGCACTAATGGTGGCTATTTTGCTCAGCCAGCGGGGTGGAATCAAGATCGGCCATGACGATCTGTCCAAGTTGCCGAACTATATGATGCCTGGGATTTTGCCGGTGACGCATGCCATGCCTCCCTATGGCTTGTTCGAGCGCCCGCCGGCAGTCGGGCGTATTCCTCCGCATCGAACGGATGTGGGTGCGTTCCTGCTGGCAGAGGTGATGGGCGCAGAGCGTTGTATATTGATCAAGGATGAGCAGGGCCTTTATACGGCCGATCCAAAAAAGGATCCCAATGCCACGTTTATTCCGGAAATCGAGCTGGACGAGTTGGAGTCCATGGATCTAAACGATCTGGCTGTCGAGCGGACAATGCTGGAGAGTCTAAGGACCGCCCGGACGGTACGTGAAGTTTATATTGTCAATGGCCTGGTGCGGAACAACATCCGGCGTGCCCTTGACGGTGAAAATTCAGGGACGCGAATTTATAAATCGTAACCTATCGGGAGCCTCAGCCTGTCTTTGAAATACCCATCCGATCTCCATGAAAAAAGCTCTCCGCCATGGGAGAGCTTTTTTGATGATGTCAACGAATCTTCCAAAGAGCCTTGGGGTTCACGGGTCCTGCGTGGTTAAACTCATCTCCTGTGCCGGATCATTGGCAGGTTTATGGATGCACTCCCATGTGGTGGAATGGAAAAAATAAGGATACATCTGTTTTCAGAGGATTCAACAACCAGCTCATTTGTGACCGGCATGGAGGCCTGTTCTATTTCAGCCAGCTCTGCGCGTGTAGGATATTCGGGGCTGCCAAGCTCGATCCATTTTTGTTTTGGATTGGTGTTCTCGTTGTCGATCCGGGTGATCGAGGCTGGTTTATCCGCTGAAACACCTTTTACGGAGATGGAAACTTCTTCCGTGCAGATCTCAGCCCCCGGGATGTTGTGGTTATATGCCAGGAGCGTCAGCGAATCTTCCCCGCGCACGGCAAGGAGCTCAACGGTTGATTCGATGCCTCCCTCCACCGGCAGCCTTTGATCACCTGATCGGTGCAAAATCTCAAAAACACGGTAGGTGGGCTTGGGAATCCCGTGGATCGTTTGCAGTCCGAAGCCACCGTGGAAGGGCGCCGAAAACTGGCCGCGTTCCTCGAACAAATCTGAAAATGTCCAGAAGGAATAGCCATCCACCAATCCATCATTATCGGCGATTGTTTTGGCGACCAGGGCGGCGGAATAAGCCTCATCGTGAATGGCATCTGGCAGCATAGCGGACGTGTTCCACTCCGTGTAGTAAAGCGACATATTTCCAGCCTCCGCCCTGGCTTTGGCAGCCATTTTCTGGAGGACACCCCGCTCATACTTTCCCAGCTCATGCGCAAACTGCCGGAAGAATTCCTCCAGCGACAGGTCGCTGTTCCGCCAAAGCGGATCGTCGGTTGGATAGTGATGCGTGGAAACAAAGTCGATCGGAACGCCGGCACCGTGACAGAACTCGATCATATCCGGGATCCAGGCATTGACCGACGTCGCCGGACCGCCCACCAGAAGCCTGCTGTCCACGCTTTTAATAGCGCGTGCAGAATGCTCGTAAAGTTTAAAATATTCCTCTTTTGTGCCGGGCCAGAAGAAGGGCAGGTTAGGCTCGTTCCAAACTTCGAAGAACCAGGTCCGTACTTCCGGTAGACCATAACGGTCAACCAGATGCTGGACCAGAGCCCGAACCAATGCCTCCCACTGTCCATAATCTGCAGGCGGCGTGACATTGCTCTTGTAATGGAAGCAGGTCTGGGTGCCCGAGGCAAGCGCGCCGGGCATGAATCCAAGCTCGATAAAAGGCTTCATCCCGATCGAGAGGAGAAAATCAAAGATCTAGTCGATGTTGAAAAAGGAATGGCGAAGCGTGCCAACCGATCCTGCGACAAAATCGTTTTTATCCAGGACGCAAACGCTCATCGCATCGTCGAGCAGGCCATGGAAGCGTACGTATTGGAACCCTAATTCCTTGTGACATTTTTCCAGCTGGACGCGCCAGTCTGCACGCAGTCCCATGACCGCATGGCAGCTGCCAACACAATGTTCCCAGTAATGGGGAAATGGGAGTCCACGGCTTGTCGCATCGACAAAAAACTCGATCATAAGCGTTTCCTCTCGAGCTGCCACTTTCATTCCATGCTTTGAACCTGAGCCAGCAGGCCATCCACGATCTCCTCGGCAGGCAGGGGCAGCATTTTCTGTTGGAACAACAACACACTTACAAGCGGCATGTCTTTCATCATATCCATGATGTCCATCCCGATCGCGCTTTGATTCCCATAGCGTTCGTCGCCGCCGCCAAACATCTTGCGGCTATGGGACTCAATCTGGCCGTACATGGGGCTAATGACTTGCTTGCCGCGTGGATCCATCATCCATTCGTTGAGGGTGGATTCCTTGTCGAGAATGCATGGCAGACGCAGAGTCGATTCGAGTGTCGCTGTCAGGCTTTGGCATATATCGGCAGCCGAGGTCCCGATCAGGATGTCAAACTCACCGTCCTCGGTGATCCATTGTTTGTATTCGGGGTGATAGTAGGCAAACGCGCGAAAATCGAGTGGGATGGAGATGGATTTTGTCTCGCCCGGTTGAAGTTCGACTTTTGCAAAGCCCTTCAATTCCTTTTGCGGCCGCACCAACCCGGACTTTTGATCGTGGACGTATACCTGAACGGTTTCTTTTCCCGCGAGGCTGCCCGTGTTTGTGACATCCACTGTAACAGTTACTCCTTCGGTATCCTTGAAGGCCGTGGCGGATAGCCGGCCGTTACTGAAGGTAAATGTCGTGTAGCTTAATCCATAACCAAATGGAAACAGGACCGGCATCTCCCTGGCATCATAATAGCGGTAGCCGAT
>JBLMZU010000049.1:0-7386 GCA_050258995.1 Bacteroidota bacterium | reverse complement strand
AGATGGGTGGCTGAATCTCGAGCTGGTGAACGGCCGGTTTGTGAGTGCGAAAGGCGAACAGGACAGCTTCCCTTTTGTCCTTGCTGACGTATTCAACCGCCGAGAAACATCCCTGTTGTGGCGAATACAACCGATACAGGTCACCGAACTGGATGATCGGGCGGATCTCTTTATAGCGTGCGATCCAGTAGGCGGCCTGCTCACGTTTGTCCTCATCCCAGTGGCCGAGATGGCCGCCGATGCCGAGTGCGCCGCACATGCTGACGTGCATGCGGAACTCGAGCGGCAGATAGTCCGGGCCGGAGTCAGTGACCCAGGCCTCCATCGTGCAGGCCGGGTAGACCTGGCTGTAGCCTTCCTGGATGTTCAGGCGTGCGGTCGGCTCAGTGTTGTCGCTGACCCAGGCCTGGTCGGCCAGCCGGAGGATGCCCAGGTCGACCCGTCCGCCGCCGCCCGAGCAGGACTGCCAGGTTACCTGCGGATGGCGCTCGCGCAGCATCCCCCAGACGCGATACACACCCTGAACGTAACGCACCCAAAGCTCACGGGGGTCGCCGGGAGCGGAGTCCCAGCCCGGCTCGCTGGCGTTGCGGTTCATATCCCACTTAATGAAGCGGATGTTGTTCCCGCTCAGCAGGCGGTCGAGCTTTTCGAGGATGTATTCCTGTACGTCGGAGCGGGCAAAATTGAGGATGAGCTGGTTGCGCGCTTCGGTGCGGGCCCGGCCCGGGAAGTGGATCACCCAATCAGGATGGGCACGGTACAGGTCACTGTCCGGGTTGACCATCTCCGGCTCCACCCACAAGCCAAAATCCATGCCAAGAGCATTGACGCGCTCGATCAGCGGCTTCAAGCCGTTGGGGAACTTTGTTTCATCCGGCCACCAATCTCCCAGGCCGGCGTGGTCATCACTGCGGCCGTGGAACCAGCCATCGTCCATCACGAATAATTCAACGCCCATTTTGGCCGCAAGCTCTGCCAGGGCCGCCTGGGAATTTTCATCCACGTCAAAGAGAGTTGCCTCCCAGGAATTGTAAAGAACCTTGCGCAGGTCCCTGCCGTTTGGCAGCACGCGGGTGCGGACGTAATCATGCATGCGGCGGCTGGCTTCCCCAAAACCGTTTTTTGTATAACCATGGACCACAGAAGGCGTGCGGAACATTTCGCCCGGCGTGAGCTGCCAGGCAAAATCCCAGTCATTGAGGCCCAGACTGAGCCGGGTCGATCCATATTCGTTTTTCTCGGCGATGAATTTCCAGTTGCCACTCCAGGCCAGGGCGCCAAACCAGACTTCCCCCTGCTCTTCATCGGCATGGCCGCCATCCACGGCAAACCAGGGATTGGCCTGGTGGCTGGTTGTAATACGGCGGCTGTCCAATACCTTGACGCCCGGTCCGATCGGCTCACGGAAGATGTTCCACTCATTGGCCCAACGTCCATATAGGTGACTGAGGCAATAGTCTCGAGCACGCGGCAGATGCCACTGTGCAGAAAGGACGCGCTCCAGCGTGATGGGAGAGTCGCCCGTGTTCAAGACCTCCGCCCAGCGCTCGATCAGATCGTATTCTTCGTGAAGGCGATAGTGCAAGATAATTTGCAGCGGCTCGAGAGCTTCCCGCAGGTAAATCGCAAGCTCATCAATCTTTTGCTCGGCCCTCTCAAGGCGAAGCACGGTGTCGCGGACGCCATCCGGATACAGAGCTTTAAAACACGGCTCGATATACTTCAAACCGCTCTCGGCCGGGTATTCTTCACGGGCGACCTGTCCGAGGTCATTGAAGGAGGACCAGAACTGCTGGAGTCCATTCCCCGGATAATCCTGCGGATGGGTTAAACGCTCGCCCCAGTAATCATTGACCAGGCGTCCTTCAGGATCGAGCCCGAAGGCATACGCAGTATGAAGGGTTTCAAGGATCCAGCGATCAGGGGTGGAATGGATTGGCATTCTGTTTTCCTTATTCATACCCAAAGGTTTTCAAAGAACTTTGGATCTTCTTTTCATCGTACAAGAAGTAGAGCATGACAAAGGCGCCGGCCATGCAGATCGCGCTGACAACGGCCACCCAGCGCACGCCGGCCGGATTTTCCGTGCTGCGTCCCAAAAGCAGGATGGACGGCATGATCAGTCCGACAAAGCCGCTGGGGATCGCCGTGATCAGGCCGGCTGCCGCGCCGAAGGAGGCCTCCTTGGCTTCGCCGGTGCGCATACAATCCTCGCGGATGATCTCGTAGTTGATCGCCCCTGGGATGATGCCCGTGATGGCACCTGGAACGGCAATCAGGGCAACGATGATCCAGGAACTAATCGTAACCGGGATCGGGAGCAGGTCCGCAAAGCCAAGCGCCACCATGATACCCGTCATGGCCAGCAGAGCCAGCAGGTACAGGTTTTTCTTGCCGGTCCACTTGGCCATCACCATGACGAACGGGTAGATGATGAAGGACAGCCCCAGGATCGTGCCGCCAAAGGCCACCATCATCGAGTCGGAATAACCGAAAATGATCGTAACAAAATAGACCAGGCCCGCCTGGAAGAGACCGTCGCCCCAGAAATAGACCTGATTGGTCAGCGTATAGAGCACAAAGGTCTTGTTGGAAAAGGTCATTTTGAGCGCCGTCCACACATCGACGTGCGAGGATTTTCCGGTCCCATAGCGGCGCTCGTCCACCACCCAGACCTGCAGGCCAACCAGGAGTGTCGAAATCAGGATCAAGCCGCCGACCGTGATGCGGAACGCCTCCACCGGGCTCATGCCTGCGCCGATCAGCGCATCCTTGATCAAATAGACGGCCTGAGAGCCGATGATGAAACCGAACACCCAGCCGATCGAGCTGAAGGTGTTGAACTTCATCAGGATGGTGCTCGATGTACTGAATTCAGGCACGAGTGCCGAAGAGACACCGTACAGGCTGCGAAATACGTTCAGTGCCACGACGACTGCCAGCAGCCAGGCGGCATTGACCGGGCTGACATGGTCGACCGGTGGGGCGAACACCATGTAGCTAAGGATCGAGATCGGCAGGAAGGAGATCAGCATGAAGATCTTCCTGCGGCCGATCGGGGACCGCGAGCGATCGCTCCAGCTGGCGATGAAAGGGTTCAGGATGACCACCAGGATCCCACCAACGTAGCCAATGAATCCCAGAACGGTGATGCCCAGGATGGTCTGTGTGGAAAGATACACGGGGAAGTCCGACTGGGTCGTCTGCGGCGGGACGTAAAAATAGGTCATCAATCCGGCCAGGCTGCCGATGATGGTAGAGCCGACGGAGCCCAGCGCCCATACGACGATCCTCCATGTTGGAAATGTCTCTTTGGTGGCTAGTGCACCAGCAATGACTTCGGTCATGTGGGGAACCTTTTTTCTTCCTGGGTGCGGTGGAAGAAATGATATTAGGATGGCTGCGAATCAGGGATCAAATACGTATTTCTCAATCCCCATTGGCAGAAGTGTTTCATTTGCTGGAGTATAGGATGCAATTCGAACAATGTCAAACTGTGATCGGCGATTTGTTTACCTGACGGGTATAACTTTCTCCACCCTCAAAAATGGCTCGCTGCGCTCATGATCGACTTCCATGATCCCGGTCAGCAGGAATGGGACCGTGGAGCTGATCGAGCCTTTTGCCTGGCGATAGACCTCGGGGAAGAGGATGGCATCCAGAGTCCCTTGCAGATCCTCGACGCTCAGGAAGAGCATCATGTCGCCCCGGGTCGTCCGGCTGCGATGGGAAGCCTGCTGCACGCCTGCCACGGTGACGCGGCGTCCGATCTTTTCGACGGCATCCAGGGTTGAGATTGCGCCGGTCCCGATAAGCTTGCCGGCGACCAGCTCCAGAGGGTGTGCAGCCAGGCTGACGCCGAGAATATCCTGCTGGGCCTGTACTTTTTGCTCCAGTGTCCAATCCTCCTCGCCGGTGTCGGTCCACTCAAACAGGCTCAACTGGTTCTGCTGCCAGCCGCCGGTCTGGAGGCGATTGAGGATCGAGGGGATTTTCCCCAGCCCCTCCAGGGCACCCACACAGGCCAGGCTTTCCGCCTCCTGCTTTCGCGGATCGACGCGTGATAGGAAATCATCCACGGAAGCAAACGGTGCCGACCGAATGATCCGTTGGATGGTCTGGCGGGTCAATTCCCTGACCTGCTCCAGTCCCATGAAAAGTGCGCGGTTCTCATCCTCCAGCTTCCTGACGGAGAAATGATCTGAGGAATAGTTCACATGCGGCGGGCGGATGGCGAGTCCCATGCGCCGCGCCTCGCTGAGATACACCCGCTGGCTGTAATAACCGCCCCAGTTGGCCAGCACGGCAGCCATGAACTCGGCCGGGTAGTGCGTTTTGCACCAGGCAGAGCGCCAGCCCAGTCTGGCATACGAGGCGGCATGCGCCTTGGGAAATCCATAGCCGGCGAAGGCTGCCATCATTTCCCAGATCCGCTCGGCGACGTCGGCAGGAATGGCATTTCTTTCACGGGCCTGGTCGATGAACTTCCGTTTCAATTCCTGCATCCGCTGGCCGGGATCGAAATGGCTCATGGCGCGTCGCAGCAGGTCGGCTTCGGCCAGATCAAAACCGGCGATCTCGTTGGCGATCCGCAGGACCTGCTCCTGGTACAGGATCACCCCGTAGCTCTCTTCGAGGAGCGGAGCAAGCGCGGGATGAATATGCTTCACCTGTTCCTGGCCCTTGAAGCGGCGCACGAAGGCATCCTTGAGACCACCGCTCAATGGACCGGGACGGTATAAGGCGAGCGCGGCCATAATATCATCTTCGCTGCGTGCACGGATCTCGCGCAATGTGGCGCGCATGCCCGGGCTTTCGATCTGGAAGCAGCCGATCGTGCCTCCCGTTTCGATCCTGTGCGCCGTATCCAGATCGTCGGATGGCGTCGATTCCAAGACTGCCAGTGGATCCGAATAGGATTCCGGCTCGCTCGATTGAATGAACGCGGCAACATCGCCCAGTACCGTCAGACCGCGAATGCCAAGCAGATCGATCTTTACGAGGCCCAATGCCTCCACCGAATCAAGGTCCAGCTGCGTGATGAGGGTGCCCTTGCCGCCGGAACGCATCACCGGGACGAAATCGGTGAGCGGGCCAGGCGCCACGATCACGCCGCCCGGATGCATGGAGATATGGCGTGGCAGCTTCAGGATCGCTTCTGCCTCGTCAAAAATGGCCCGATATGCTGGTGTTGGATAAGCCGCTCTTAAGGCAGCGTAGGGCCAGGCGGGTTTGCCATCTGTCGTCCTCTCCAAACGAGCCCAAAAAGCATGCGGCAGCTGGTCGGCCAGTTTACGGACTTCGGAAGGTTCGAGCCCATGGGCTTTTGCAACATCGCTCAGCGCGGAACGCGGACGGTACCGGTTGATCGTCCCGACCACGGCGACGCGATCTTCACCGTACGTGTCGAAAACATGCTGGATGACCTGGTCGCGCCTGCGAGAGCAAAGGTCTGTGTCGATATCGGGCGGGGTGACGCGGGCCGGGTTGAGAAAGCGCTCGAAGTACAGGTTCAGGCGCAGCGGATCCGGGCCGGTAATTCCCAGGCAGTAGGCAACGAGGGAGGAAGCGGCCGAGCCACGCGAGGAATATGGCACGCCCTTCCGCCGGGCAAAATTCAAAACATCCTCCACGATGAGGAAGATCGGCTCGAATCCCATTCGGGAGATGATCGCCAGCTCATGGTCCAACCGTTGTTGGATGACCGGTGTGATCTCACCGTAACGCTGGCGTGCTCCTTGCATCGCTTTTTCGCGTAGATATTGTGCAGCACTCACTCCGGATGGCAGCGGGACGGTCGGCATCCGCGCCTGGCCGGTGGGCAGCTCGAATTTACAGCGTTCTGCGATCTCCATGGACGCGGCAAGCGCAGCCGGGAGGTTCCGGTAGTGGGACTCAATCTCCTGGGCGCTCAGGAAATGTGCACCGGCTGGCGCAGCAGCTCTCCAGGGTAAGTTTGTGATCGTGCCATTCAAGCGGACCGCTGCCAGCGTCCGTTGAAGGATTGCCTGATCGGGAGTCAAATAATAGACCGGGTGCGTTACCACCGTTGGCAGGGCGAGCCGATCTGCTTGTTTCGCCAGCGCTTCCACCTGGGAGAAATCCTGTATGTTGACGTACAGTCTGCCCGGATAGATCTCTTTGAGTTTCTCTGGCTGGCTGCTGAGTGCGAGCAGGCCGTTGGAATGAGAGGCCAGCATTTCCAAGGAACAGGGAGCGGCTGGATCCTCCTGGAGGGCAATGGCACTGCTCAAACGACAGAGGTTGGACCAGCCTTCGACGCTCGTCGCCAGAAGGTTCAGGAGACCATCCCTGAGATTGAGCTCCAGTCCAAGGATCGGTTGAATATCGGCGGTCCTGCAGGCGTTGACAAATTCGATCACCCCGGTCAGCAAATTGTGATCGGTCAAACCGAGGGCAGTCATTCCCCTGGCCTGCGCGGCCTGTACGAGCTCTGCGGGAGATATCAATCCTTCCTGCAAGGAGAAAGTGCTGTGTGTGGTGAGATGAACATACATCAGGTGGATTGTAAACGGATTGGCCCGTCGCTTCTATTAAAGATTCATTGCCTGCGATCATCTGGTTTCTTTCATCTTGGGTCCGCCCAAATGTTATCCAGACGCAGGCGGTACCTTTCATCGTTCCGTTTCGAACATTACACAAAAGTTGTTGTTATGTTTCGGCGAATTTCAACAAAATGCTCTATACCGCACCGATTCTCGTGGCTATAATTTTTCAAGTTCATCCACTTGAAGAAATGCCAGGAAAGTGGGACCTCATGCCTGTTCTGGCATGGCGTTCCCAAGGCAGATTGTATTGAAACCATCAATTTAGGAAAGGAAATTCAACATGAGCAATCCAGAACCTATCCAGGAAAATAAACAGGAAGCACCCAAACCCGAGGAAAAGCAGGCGGTTCCGGCAGTCGGTTTCATGGTCATGGCCTTCACCGAAGAAGCGGCTGGCGATCAGGCATTACAGGCGATGATCAAGGGCAAGAAGGAAAAGACCTTCTACTTTGAAGATGCTGCAGTGATCCGCCAGGACGCTGCTGGAAAGGTGCACTACCAGGAGACAGGCGATATCAAAACCGGCAAGGGAGCTGGAATTGGCGCCCTGATCGGTGGCATCATCGGCATCTTTGGCGGACCGGGAGGCATCGCTCTCGGCGCAGGCGCAGGTGCCGCTGTTGGCGCTGCCATGTCCCACGGCGACGCCGGCTTCCGTGATGAGAGTCTTAACACGGTTGGCCTGGCCCTGAAGCCTGGCACCTCTGCCGTGGTGGCCATCACCAGCAATGCCTTTTTGAAGGCGGTCCAGAAGCAGGTCCCTGTCGAGAATGTACGTGCGTTCGTGAAGAATCTCAGCATGGAGATCTCGAAC
>JBLMZU010000048.1:0-3534 GCA_050258995.1 Bacteroidota bacterium | reverse complement strand
GTTTCGACCGCATGCCCGGCAGAGAACAGGAAGATCGCCAGCATCATCAGCAGAGCGGGAAGAAACCGGAAAACCGGTTTTTTGGAGAGAGGAGTATTCCCAAGGTTCATGAACCAACTATAAAACAGAACGCCACTGCCTGGAAGACGATTTTAAAATTCCAGCGACAGGAGGGTGAAGCAGGATCGCCCATCAGCGCACATCCCCATTACAATACGAGCCTACTTGATTATGAATATCGTAAACCGAAATGAAGCTTTATTGAAGGGTGAAACGGGCTGGCAGTATTTCAGCAAGCCGCACGACATCATCGCGGTGACAGATCTGAAGGATGTGTCAGGCGCGCTCAACGAGATCGAGAGACAGGTCGAGGAACATGGCTGGCACGCGGCAGGGTTCTTAAGCTACGAAGCCGCCTCGGCCTTCGACCCGGTTCTGCGAACGCATGGCGGCGCTGGCTTTCCCTATCTCTGGTTTGGACTCTATTCCCCACCCCAGCCAGTATCGTTCCCCAACCCGGAAACCGAAAATGTTCCCCTTCGCTGGCAGCCCAACGTGGACCGCACAGCCCACAACGCCGCCATCGACAGGATCAGGGATTCGATCGCCCAGGGGAAAACGTACCAGGTGAACTACACCCTGCGCCTGCAGGCGGACTTCGATGCGAGCGAATGGGAAGTTTTCCTGCACCTCGCTCGATCTCAAAACCGGTATGCCGCCTACATCGACACGGGTCGGTACGTGATCTGCTCGGCCTCGCCCGAATTATTTTTCGAGCTCAACGGCGAGACGATCATCTCCCGCCCGATGAAAGGCACGATCCAACGCGGCCGCACCACGCAGGAGGACCGGGCGCAGGCGGCCCGGCTCCAAGCCTCGGAAAAGAACCGGGCTGAAAACGTCATGATCGTGGACATGATCCGCAACGACCTGGGCCGGATTGCCCGCCCGGGCAGCGTCCACGTCCCGGAGCTGTTCCACGTAGAGCGTTATCCCAGTCTCTGGCAAATGACCTCCACGGTTGCTGCCCGGACCGCGGCCTCCCTGGCCGGGATCTTCGGCGCCCTGTTCCCCTGCGCCTCGATCACCGGGGCGCCCAAGGTCAGCACGATGAATATCATCCATGAGCTGGAAACCAGCCCGCGCAGGATTTATACCGGTACGATCGGCTGCTTCGCCCCAGGACGGACAGCGCGCTTCAACGTGGCTATACGAACGATGTTGATTGACCGGCAGGAGAAGAAGGCTGAATATGGCACCGGAGGCGGCATCGTCTGGGACTCCACAAGTACAGAGGAATATGACGAGGCTTTGCTCAAAGCCCGTGTCCTGACCGACTCCCCCCCACACTTCTCTCTGCTCGAAACCATGCTCTGGACTCCGGAAACAGGATTTTTTCTGCTGGACAGGCATCTCGGACGCCTGCTGGACTCTGCAGATTATTTCGATTTCAATGCATCCAAAGATTCAATCCTCGAAAAACTCGACCAGGCAGCCTCCTCATGGAGCGGACCACGGCGAGTGAGATTGGTCGTGAGCCAGGAAGGAGACATTGAAATCAGCTCGGTTCCTTTCACGCCGCAGGAGAAACCGCTTCTCGTCTCTCTGGCAGACAAGCCGGTGGACTCAAATAACGTGTTCCTTTTCCATAAGACCACATCCCGGGAGGTGTATGAGAATGCCCGGGCAGGCAGCCTGCCTTGTGACGATGTGCTGCTCTATAACGAGCGCGGCGAGCTGACCGAGTTCACCATAGGCAATCTTGTCGTTGAGCTGGACGGCCATTGGATCACTCCACCCATCGAATGCGGCCTACTGGCAGGGACATTTCGCGCGCACCTGATCGAAACCGGACAAATCATAGAACGGATCGTTCCCATTCATCGTTTGATGCAATGTACGAAAATATACCGGGTCAATTCGGTCCGCAAATGGGAAGTGGTCGACATTCAAGAATATAATTCCATCGAATAGAGAGTCCCAACCAGGAATATTTACAGCCTGTAAATGAACTGGAGATGGACGCAAGCCAGGTCCCCGACAAATCATATCCATTGATTTTGAGAGAGCATATGCCCAACCATCTTGTTCATGAAAATTCCCCTTACCTCCTGCAACATGCAAATAATCCTGTGGATTGGTATCCTTGGGATGAAGAGGCTTTGAACAAAGCCCACACTGAAAATAAGCCCATCTTTCTGAGCATAGGCTATGCTGCCTGCCACTGGTGTCACGTAATGGCTCATGAGTCTTTCGAAGATCCAGAAACGGCTGCGATCATGAATGAGAACTTCGTCTGCATCAAAGTGGACCGGGAAGAGCGGCCGGATCTCGACAGCATCTATATGCAGGCCACAACCGCCCTGACGGGGTCGGGCGGCTGGCCGATGTCGGTCTTCCTCACGCCCGACCTGCGTCCCTTTTTCGCCGGGACATACTTTCCCCCGGTACGGCGCTACAACATGCCGGCCTTCAAGGATGTGTTGCTGAGCCTGGTCAAAGCCTGGCACGAGCAGCCCGATGAGGTGGATCGCGTGGGAAGCCAGGTATTGGAGCATCTCCAGCCTCTGCAGCTCGGCCGGTCCGGCGAGAGCCTGGGAACTGAAACGCTGGAGGCTGCGGCCAAATCCCTGCTGGAGTCGTATGACTGGGAGTACGGCGGCTGGGGTCCCGCCCCAAAATTCCCACAACCCATGGCAATCGATTTTCTGCTTCGCCGGGCAACGACCGATTCACCTCAGCGCGGGCAGATGCTGAAGACAGCTGCCCATGCCCTGAACGCCATGTCGCGGGGCGGGATGTATGACGTGGTCGGCGGAGGCTTTGCCCGCTATAGCGTCGACAATTACTGGAGGACGCCCCACTTTGAAAAGATGTTATACGACAACGCCCAGCTAGCACTGGCGTATCTGCACGGCTACCTGGTCACCGGCGAGGTACAGGATCGCCGGGTGTGCGAAGAGACCCTGGATTTCCTGTTGCGTGAAATGACCAATGGCCAGGGAGGCTTTTACAGCAGCCTGGATGCCGACTCCGAAGGCGAAGAGGGAAAGTTCTATGTTTGGACGTATGCTGAGATCCAAACCATTCTGGGGCCGGACTTTGAGTTCTTCAAGGCTGCTTATGGGATTACCCCGCAGGGAAACTGGGAGGGGAAAACGATTCTGCAGCGTGCCCTGGACGATGCCAGCCTTGCCGCCCGCTTCAAGCTGGACGGCGAAGCCGTACATGCCCGGCTGGCACAATTACACGCCAGGCTTCTTGCGGCCAGAAGCAGCCGCGTTCGCCCGGGCACCGATGATAAAGTTCTGGTCATGTGGAATGCACTGGCGCTGATGGCCTTTGCAGAAGCAGGCCGCTACCTGAACCGCCCGGATTATCTGGAGGCGGCCGTTCGGAACGCCCGCTTCCTGCTGGATCACCTGTATGTCTCAAATCGCCTACACCGTTCCTGGCGGGAAGGCCAGGCAAAACATAATGCATACCTGGAGGATTACGCCGGGCTGGTCCTGGGACTGCTGGACTTGTACCAAT
>JBLMZU010000047.1:0-11353 GCA_050258995.1 Bacteroidota bacterium | reverse complement strand
CTTCTGTTAACGGAATGAGCGGCAATGATGGGTTATGGGTGATTACCTGCGGCGTCCAGTGAGAGCGAGATACCGGTAAAATTTGCGCCGAGATCTATACAAGCCCCCTTGTTGATCTGTATTGTGAATTCAGTATAAGTAGTTTGAATCAGCCTGTCAAGGAAAACGTAAATATTGTCAGACCCTTCTCAAGGCCGGCCTCGATATCACCTGACGCCGCGCATGCAGCGTGCGCACACTGCATGCTTTGCTGCGAAAACCCTGGTTCGGTTGGCAAAACATTTCTTTCTGGGATGTAGCAAAATACACTTTAGGATAACACCAGGAGATCCAAGGGTTCGAGGACCAGGTTTTCTCCCGGCTTGAAGCTGCTCGTCCCAAAAATCCTCGCATGCATGTGAGCGCTGTGATGCTGCAGAGCTTCGAAGGGAACTGCCTGTTTCGTCTCTGAAAAATTGGCGAAGATAAACGCGTGATGTTCCTTGTGAACCCGGAGAAATCCCAGAACATGATCGTTCCTGGACTGGATGATTTCCAGCTCGCCTCCGGAAAAAGCATCGTGCTCCTTGCGTAGCCCGATTAACTTTTTCAGCCCCTGATAGATCTGTCCCTCGACCGTAGCAGGATCGTTCCGCCTGGCATATTTCTCCCAGTCGGCGCGTGGTCGGTGCACCCAGCGACTGTCCCGCTGGTGAGCAGGATCGTCGAGGTAGCTGTAATCGTTGGGTGTGCCGATCTCATCGCCGAGATAGAGCAGCGGGATGCCGCCGGCGGTCAGGATCACGCCATGGATCAACAGGATTCGGCGGATGGCAAGCTCGACTTCTGCCGGCCCCTCCTCCTTGAGAGCCTTTTCCAAACCGGCCAGGGAGGCACACGTCCCACTGATGCGGCAGTCACCGGTCCTGGGGTTTTCCTGGAAAGGGAGTCCGCGGGCGAAGCTGCCTTCGAACCGGCCACGATAGAATTCGTTCAGGAAGCGACGGTGATCGTATCCATTCACACCCAGCGTGGCAGCATCTTCATCCGAGAAGGTCCAGCCGATATCGTCGTGGACACGCACGTAATTGACCCAGGCTGTCGCAGGATGGATCCGGAAACGCTTCTCCAATGCCTGGGACAGCAGCCTTACCTTGCGGGTGGCGAGGGAATTCCAGAGCAGTGCCATTAAGAGTGGATTATAGGAGAGCTGGCACTCCGCCGGATCGATGTATTTGACCACCTCATCTGGATGCACGATCGCTTCGGATTTGAACAACATGGCTGGTGCGGCGATGCGCGCAACGGCATTGAAGCCCTGGATCAGCCGGTGTGCTTCCGGGAGGTTCTCGCAGCTCGTGCCCATCTGCTTCCAAATGAAGGCGACTGCGTCGAGGCGGATCACCTCCACGCCCTGGTTGGCCAGATAAAGCATCTCCTCTGCCATGCGATTGAAGACCGCGGGATTGGCGTAGTTCAAGTCCCACTGGTAGGAGTGAAAGGTTGTCCATACCCAGCCCCCGGCCTTGAAGAGATTGGGAAAAAATGTGAACGCACCGGCATGCTCCTCGGGGAAGATCTCCCTGAGATTCCGTTCATAGGCGTCGGGCATCTCACGATCCCCGAAGATCCGGTAAAAATCCTGATAATCCTCGTCCCCCAGTTTGGCCTGCTCTGCCCAGAGATGCTCGTCGGATGTGTGGTTGAACACCAGGTCCACGACCAGGCTGATGCCTGCGGCACGCAGTTCCCGGGCGAGCGAGGCAAGCTGGTCCATGGTCCCAAGCGGGGGATGGACTTCGCGGTAGCTGCTTACGGCATAGCCTCCATCGTTTTCCCCCTCCGGCGCCTTGAACAGCGGCATGAGATGCAGATAGGTCAGCCCAAGCTCCTGGAAGTAGGGGATTTTGGATTTAATGCCTTCCAGGTCTCCCGCAAAGAGATCGACATAACAGACGCCGCCCAGCATCCGGTTCGACTGGAACCAGAGCGGATCTGCCTCCCGGGCCTGGTCCAGTACGCGCAGGTCCCGGGGGCGCGCAAACCATGAACGGGCCAGGCTGAGGAGCAGATCCTCCAGGTGAAAGAAGAAATCGTAACGATCGGCATAGATGCTGAGATACAGCCGGAACAGCGCCGGGAAGTTCCGGTGCAGGCGGGCGATAAACTCCTGCCATCCCTGCGGATCACCGGAAATGGAGAAGGATAATTCCCTTTCCAGACGGGGGAGAAGGCGGCGGTATGTCCGTTCTGATTCCCGGTCAAGTTGTATGGTATCGGCCATGATGTTCAGAGAGGATTTCTATTTGCGTTTCAGCCAGAGATATTCGTACGGCTGCAGCTCAATTGTTGCAGCGATGTGCCTGATCACATTGGGAAGGAGGTCGATATAGCCGGAATGGTATTCGATAGGCAGGGAAGCTGTCTGGGGCGAGCCGCTCAGGTTCTGCACGATCAATAATGTTTCGTCCTTCGTCCTGCGCAGGTAGATTGCCAGGTGGGGATTATCGGTGATGATCCATTCCATGGAGCCGCGCCCAAAGGCCTGATGCTGTTTGCGGATGTTGACCATGCGGCTGATCGAATGGAAGAGTGACTCATTGTCGGCCATCTGCGCGGTGACATTGACATGCTCGTACCCCAGGTCACCCTGGACGAGCTCTGTGAACGGTTTGCCGTTTGTAAAACCGGCGTTGGGCGAATCGTCCCACTGCATGGGCGTGCGGACACCGTTGCGGTCGAACAGATCGATGTTGTCACCCATGCCGATCTCATCTCCGTAGTAGATGATCGGCGAGCCGGGCAGCGTGAAGAGCAGGGAATTCGCCAGCTCGATCTTGCGGCGGTCATTGTCGAGCAGCGGCGAGAGGCGGCGCCGAATCCCGAGATTCAACTTCATGCGCGGCTCAGGGGCATACTGCTGCCACATCCATTCCCGTTCCTCTGGTGTGACCATTTCGAGTGTCAGCTCATCATGATTGCGCAGAAAGGTGCACCACTGGCAGTTCTCCGGGATGGGTGGCGTCCGGCGCAGGATCTCGATCATGTCGTCGGGGCGTTCCTTCTTCAATGCCATGTAAATCCGCGGCATGATGGGGAAATGGAATCCCATCTGGAATTCATCCCCATCTCCGAAATACGGACGGATATCCTCCGGCCACTGGTTGGCTTCGCACAGCAGGATCCGTCCCGGGTATTCCCTGTCCATGAAGGTGCGCAGCTTCTTCAGGTAGACATGCGTCTCGGGCAGGTTTTCGCAGTTGGTGCCCTCGCGCTCGAAGAGATACGGGACCGCGTCGGCTCGGAAGCCATCGATGCCCATGTCGAGCCAGAAGCGCGCCACGTTGAACATCTCCTCCTGCACCTGCGGGTTGTCGAAATTCAGATCGGGCTGGCTGGCATAGAAGCGATGCCAGTAGTACTGGCCGGTCTTTTCATCCAGCGTCCAGTTGGAGACTTCGGTATCCAGAAAGATGATGCGGGCCTCCTGGTACTTTTGATCCGTATCGCTCCAGACATAATAATCGCGGTAGGGTGAATTCCGATCCGACCGCGAAGCCTTGAACCAGGGATGCTCATCCGACGTGTGATTGAGCACCAGGTCCATGATGATGCGAATGTCGAGGTCGTGAGCGGACCTGACCAGGGACTTCAGATCCTCCAGGGTGCCATACATCTCCGCGACGTTATAGTAATCGGCGATATCATAGCCGTCGTCGCGCAGAGGCGAGGGGTAGAGCGGCATCAGCCAGAGGCAGTCGATCCCCAGGTCGTGGATGTACGGAAGCTTTTCTTGAAGCCCCCGCAGATCGCCGAACCCGTCGTCGTTGCTATCCTTGTAGGCACGCACGGAGACCTGATAAAAAACTGCGTCCTTATACCAGAGTTGATCTTTGTTCATGAACAGTCCTGAAATAAAAGTATTGACCAAGAAAAAGAGCTGACTTTCATCAGACTCCTTTTTTCTCTTTTGGCTCAGAATATCGGAACAGAATGACGAGCGCCAGCCCAGTCAGGGCACCTGGCAGTGCTCCGGAGGTCAGAAATCCCGGCATGAGCGTCAAGCCCGTTGTCCAAGCCAGGATGCTGATCGGGATCCACCAGCCTGCCCATTCCAGTTCGTTACGGAGGATCAGCCACTGGGTAACACCCAATAGGGTGCCGAGAAACGGCCCAAGCAGGAGACTCATTTGTCCCGGGATTAAAAGTATATACAGGATATAACCAAAAATCCACGCCAGAGAGCTAAACACCAGCCAGCGCCAGGACCTGCGGATCCTTTTGTAAAGCACCGACCATTGAAAGGCGGCGATGGCCACGCCTGAGATCACCAGTGGGATGCCGTTGAACAGCAGGACTCCCACCAGCCAGCCCAGGGTCGTGGCCATGATCCAATAAAACCAGAGTGCCCAATCCATTGATTTTGCTTCAGTTTCTGTCATACGGGCACTCTCTTACTCGAGCCACCAAACAAAATCGCTTCTATCCCTTGACCGAGCCAGCCAGCATGCCGCGTACGAAGTAGCGCTGCAGCGAGAAGAAGACAATCAGTGGGAGGAGCATCGACACGAACGCACCCGCCGTTAGCAAATACCAATCCTGGCCTCGGGACCCTACGATGGCTGCCATGCGCTGTGTGACAAGCTCAAATTCGGGATTGCCTCCCAGGAAGATCAACGCCACGAGGTAATCGTTCCAGACCCACAGGAACTGGAAAATCGCAAAGGAAGCCAGGGCAGGCGTGGAAAGGGGCAGCACCAGCTGGGTGAATACGGTGAAAGGTGAAGCCCCGTCGATGAAGGCGGATTCAAAGATATCGCGCGGCAGGGTGCTGATGTAGTTGTAAAGCAAATAGGTCGCCAACGCCAGGCCAAAGCCTGTGTGGGCCAGCCAGATCGCCAGGAAGGTGCCGTTCAGGTTGAGCGCCTTGTAATCCTTGAGGATCGGTACGAGGGCGATCTGCAAGGGCACGACCAGCAAGGCGACGATCAGGATGAACATCCACTTCCTGCCCGGGAACTTCATCCAGGCGAAGGCATACGCGGCAAAAGCTGCAATCAAAATCGGGATCACGGTGGATGGGATGGCGACCGTCAGACTGTTCAGGAAGGCCCGGGTCATATTGTCGCCCTGAATTGTTTCCGTGCTACCGTCCGACTTGGTAAAGGTAAAGGACTGCCCGCTGAGGACCTGCTTGTAGTTGTCAAGCGTGAAATCCCAGGAGACCGTCCAGACCTGTTTCTGAACCTGGATGGTGCCAAGACGCTTGTTTCCAACCCAGAGCAGCTGCTCGCCACCCGGGGTTTGGACTCCCTGGCGGAGCTGTTCGAAGGTTGCAGCGGCTCCCTCAATGCTCATCACTGAATTTGGATCGAGATTGAGATCCTTGGGATTGATCGTCTTCACCGTCTGCCATTCGCGGTGCGGAAAGACCAGCCACCAGCCGGAGGTCAGGATGTCCTCTCTCTGGCGGAAGGAGGAGATGAAAATCCCCAAAGTGGGAATCGTCCACAGGATGACCAGGAAAAGCAGCGATAGATTGACAATCCACTTCGACAGACGCTTTTGACTCTTTGCGCTTCCCATGTTAAAAAGCCTCCTGTTCCCGGAACTGTCTCAGGTTGTAGATCATCACGGGAACCACTGCGAGCAAGAGCACGATGGCGATGGCCGAGCCGTAGCCGGAATTCAAATTGGTGAAGGACTGGCGGTAAAACTGGGTGGCGATCACATGCGTGCCGAACTGTCCGCCGGTCATCACCCAGACCACGTCAAAGATCTTCAGTGTGAAGATAACGATGGTCGTCCAGACCGAGATGACCGTCCCTTGAATGTAGGGAAGCATAATCCGGAAGAAGATCTGGATTTCCGTGGCGCCATCGATCCGGGCGGCTTCCAGTAATTCTTCCGGAATGCCCTTCAGGGCAGCCGAGAACAGGACCATAGCAAAGCCCGCCTGGAGCCAGATGACGATCACGATGAGGAACAGGTTATTCCAGGGTGCAATCTCCACCCATTGTGGATAGGCATGCGGTTGGCCTCCTAACCCAACAACGATCGCGTTCAATAGACCGATCTGGGTCGTGCCGGCCGGCTTATAGGCATAGATGAAATTCCAAATGATGCTGGCGCCGACAAAGGAGATCGCCATCGGTAGGAAGATCAACGATTTGGCAACCTTTTCGAAGCTGCTGCGGTCTGCCAAGGTGGCAATTAACAATCCGAACACAACCGAAAAGGTGCTGCCAAACACGATCCACATGATGTTGTTGCGGAATGCCTGCTGCATCAGCGGCTCGGTGAAGACGGCTGCGTAGTTACTTAAGCCGACAAAGGAAGAGCTCTGCAAGGCCTGCAAAATACCCATCCCTTGCGGTGGTCCATTCCTACCGAACAGGCTGATGTAGAAGGTGCGCAAGGTGGGTATGGCCAGATACCAACAGAGGATGGCGATGGCGGGTCCTACAAAAACATATGGCAGGAGACGCCTGCTCCAAACATCTGGAAGTCTTTCTACAAGGTTATTGAAAACCCAGTACAAAGCGGCCACGCCCCCCACACCCCAAATAATGGCGATGATCGTGATTAACCACTGGGGTGCCTGGCTGTCCCGCAGGAAAAGAAATCCCAGGTACAGTACGAGAAATGCGATCAGGGGTATGGAGATTGCCAGCAGCAAACGACCGGTGAATGATAGGATCCGAGCGCCCATCGAAATGGGCTTTTCTTCAATAGCAACTGTGGATTTCATGTGGCCGCTCCTTATAACTACTCATCCTTTTTAAGGAGTATTCCGGATGTTCTCCGGCCTGACTTGAACCGAGGCCGGTTCCAATAATGAGTGGGTGGACAGCCTAAGCTGTCCACCCACAGTTAAAGGAACGTTACTTCGTAGGCCATGAGGCATCGATTGCCTTCATGGCGGTATCCAGGTCTTCTGAGCCTGCAACGTAGCTGGTAATGTGCTCCCAGAAGGAACCGGAGCCAACTTCGCCCGGCATCTGGTCGGACCCATCGAAGCGGAACGCAGTTGCCTGGTTGATGAGCTGCGAAATATTGTAGTCGAGCTCAGAGCCGTACAGGTCCTTGGTGGCGGTCTTCTGAGCTGCGATGGCGCCGCCGCCTTCCAGCCAGCCGCTTTCAGACTGCGGGGTGGTGATGTATTCCATCAGTGCCCGGACTTCGGGGCGGTCGTTGAACATGGCGAACAAGTCGCCAGCCACCAGGAAGGGCTTTCCATACTGCGGATCGACCGGGGGCAGATAGAAGAAGTCATAGTCCACGCCGTACTTGGCATCCTTGGGGAAGAAGCTGGTGATGAAGTTGGCCTGGCGGTGCAGCCAGCACTTCGGGGGATTGTCGAACATCGGGGTGGGGGCATCCTTGAATGACGTGGAGACAATCGATTGCCGGCCACCATAGACATACTTGTCATTGAACCAGATATCGCTCCACTTCTGGATGGCGTTCTTGACTTCGGGGGAATCGAATTTCAGCTTGCCTGCAACCCAATCGTCGTAGTTCTGCAGGGAGGTGGTGCGCAGCATCAGGTCTTCGGTCCAGTCTGTGGCGGCCCAGCCGGTGGCAGCACCGGATTCGATGCCGATGCACCAGGGAGTATCGCCGTCGTCGGAGATCTGCTTGGTCAGGGCGAGCAGTTCATCCCAGGTCTGTGGGACCTTGTAACCGGCCGCATCCCAGGCCTTCTTGGGATACCAGACCAGGCTCTTGCCGGAATAGCGCTGCATCACACCGGATTCAACACCATCGACTGTATTCAATTCTCGCCAGCCCTTGTTGTATTGTTGGTTCAGCCAATCCTCGCTCAGGTATTTTGAAACTGGGACGACCTTGCCCTGGCGAACGAAATTGGCGAACAGACCGGGTTGAGGGAAGTCGACCACATCCGGTGAATCGCCTGCCTGGACGCGGACTGCAATTGAGCTTTCAAAGTTCTTGTTACCAATGTAATTGACGGTGATTCCAGTGGCATCTTCGAAGGCCTTCATGGATTGGTTGAATTTCACACCGTCGTTATCGTTGCCTTCGAAGGCGCCGTCCACGGTGACTGTTTTGCCTTTGTAGGCGCCGGTGAGTGCCTTCTCGAGTTCACCACCGGGCATGACTGCAAAGGGAACATTTCCAGTAGGCGCCTGGGTAGCTGCTTCAGTTGCAGCAGGGGCCTCTGTCGCCGCCGGGGGCTGGGTTGCAGCAGGTGCTTCAGTCGCCGGGGGTTGAGTTGCAACGGGCGCCTGGGTCGGGGTGGCACCCCCGCCGCACGCGGCAAGGATCATGGAAGACAACACCATGAGGCTTGCCAGAGTCCAAAATAGAGACTTCTTGTTCATTCTTTCTCCTCGAATAGATTTGGTTAAAAGAGTTTGTTGTTTTGGATTGCTGGTAGGTATGTGCTCGTATGTGGTATTTCACCTCCTGAAGATTCACAGCCTGCGGCAGGACTTTCGCACGATAAGCTGCGTGTCGACGATCTGTCGCTTGGTATCGGGCTCCTTGCCCTTTAACAGATCCATAAGCACCAGGCAGGCCCTCCTGGCGAGCTCCTGGGCCTGCAAGTGGACGGTGGTAAGGGGTGGGTTGGAGAATTGTGCCCATGGAATATCATCGAAACCCACCAGGGAAATATCATCGGGGATCCGCAGCCCTACCTCGAGCAGGGCGGATTTTCCGCCGATGGCAACATTGTCGGAGGCAATAAATACGGCTGTAAATTTTTTGGGAGAGGACAGCAGGGACTTCATGCTGGTATAGCCACTTTCCGGGGTGAAATCTGCGTAACGGATCAGATCCTCATCGGGCGGAATGCCGGCGTTCAACAGCGCACTTTTATATCCGCGCACACGGTCCGGCGCGGCGGTATAGGTGGCGGGCGCATTGGTGATACAGGCAATTTCCCGATGTCCCAGCTCTATCAAATACTGGACAGCTTTTTGGGCGGCAAGGTGATTATCCACATCAACGCTATAAAGATTTGAGCCTTCGATTTCACCCATCAGGACCGTGGGGATCTCGACCTCTTCCAGTTTTCGTAGCCCCGCATCGTCCAGCCTAGGGGTGAGCAGGATCATGCCATCGATGTGCTTCGAGCGAGCCAGCTGAAGATAGGCAAGCTCCTGGTGTTCCTCCTCCACATATTCAAAAAGGAGACGCAATTTATGGTCCTTGATCACATCCATCAAGCCGCTCAGGATCTGAGGCAAAAATGTATCGCTAGCTATATGGTGTGGGCTGCGGGTCATGATTAAACCGATTGCCTTGGCTCGTCGGCTGACAAGAGCCTGGGCAGTTGCATCTGGCACATATCCCAATTCTCTGGCTGCATCCAGGACCTTTTGGCGCGTTTCGGGGCTGATTTGAATTCCACTCACATTATTCAGCACCAGCGAAACGGTTGTACGGGAAACACCCGCCTTTTCCGCCACATCCTGGCTTGTTACACGTTTTTTCAAGGCGAAGTCCTTTACTAACACGTGTTACTAACACGCGTTAGTAGTGTAGCAACTTTTAATGCCTTTGTCAACTACCTTAACGATTTTTTAAGGTTATTCGAGGCTGGAGATGACCAATCCGATCCCGATCAGGATGCCCCCAAGGATGAATAAGGGCGTAATCTTTTCATCCAGAAAAACAAAGCCCAGCAGGGTGCCCACGATTGGCTGGGCAAAGAAGGTCAGCGATGCGAGCCCGGCGCTGACCAGGGCGAACGCCGTATTCCATAACACCATGGCCAGCGCAGTGGAGATGATCCCCAGGAAAAGGATGCCAGCCACCACGCCGGGGGTGATCTCGCCGATCCCGATCCTGGACAACTCCCAGGCACTCGCGGGAACCGTCACGGGCAGCCCTCCGAGGAAGGCGATCATGCTGAACAGGAGGACGTCTGTGTTCTGGGTAACTTTGCGCACAAGGACGGAATAGAGCGCCCAGGTGATCGCTGCCCCGATCAGGAACACATTCCCCAGGAAAAGATCCGGATCGAGTCTGGCAGACCGGGGATCGATGACCGCGATCACTCCCAGGGTGGCCAGGAACAGGGCCAGCAACCTGCGGCCGGTGATCTTCTCCCCGAGGATCATCCAGGCAAAAAGCAGAACAAAGGCCGGTGTGGCGGAGGTAACCAGGGATCCATTGGCAGCAGTTGACATTTTTGTGCCTAAAAACTGCAGGCTCAAGGAAATGCCATACCCCACCAGGCCCACTCCCAGCACCTGAAGGATCTGTTTGCCCGAGATTTTCGGAGAGCCTTTGATGAGCAGAATGACCGCCAGCGTAAGTGCCCCCAGGAGCAGGCGGATCGTTACCAATGAAAACGGGGGGATGATGTCCAGTACCACCTTGCTGACCACATACATCCCACCCCAGATGCTGGCCGCTCCCAGCCCGCAGAGAAGTCCGACGACGGTTCTGTTCATTGGGCGCTGATTATAACGGGAAAACCTGGAACATCGATTCGATCGAATTGCCTCAAAGAAAAGGTAACTTTGTAAAGGATCGTTGCCTCAAAAAAGATGTTACTTTACGGTAGTGCGAAAGCGCTGCCGGAGGAGCATATGATGAGTCAACGAAGCAAACACGAGCTACATGCTGAAGTGCAGAGCCGATACCTGAAAGCCAGGCAGGCTGAAAAACAGGCGATTTTGGATGAATTTACTGCCAACACCGGCTATCACCGCAAGTATGCCATACGAGTTCTAAAGCATGGGTACAAGCGTCGTCAACACAAACCCAAAGGGCGCAAAGCCATTTATCGTGGAGAGGTGGTGACAGTACTGGAGCAGATCTGGGAAATCTACGGACGGATCTGCTCAAAGCGCTTGCAGCCTTACCTGCCGGAAGGGATCAAAGTGCTGGAGCGCTGCAGAGAACTGCACGTGGCCCCAGAGACCAGGAGGTTGCTGCTACAGATGAGCCGTTCGAGCATTGATCGTTGCCTGGCGCCGGTGCGCTTCCAGCAGCCGCACGGGCGTAGCACAACCAAGCCTGGGACCTTGCTCAAGAAGCAGATTCCCGTTCGCACGTTCGCCGATTGGGTGGAGGACAAGCCGGGCTTCCTGGAAATCGACTGCGTGGCCCATTGTGGAGAGGAGGTCAGTGGACAATTTTTGTACACGCTGACCTGTACCGACCTGTGCACCGGCTGGACGGAAACCCTGGCGTTGCCCAGACGCAGCCAGGAAGCAGTCTGCCATGCCATCCGAAGCATGCGGCAGGATTTGCCATTTGCCTTGCTCGGGATTGACTCCGACAATGGCGGAGAATTCATCAATGATCTACTCCTGCGCTATTGCCTCACCGAGCACATTACCTTCACTCGCTCGCGCCCCTTCCAAAAGAACGATCAGGCGCATGTTGAGCA
>JBLMZU010000046.1:0-8060 GCA_050258995.1 Bacteroidota bacterium | reverse complement strand
TGAGTCGGATTCACGGACTCGTAAAGGTTTATGTCAGGTATGGAAGCGCGTGCAGTCAAACTTGACTGTAGATGACAACAATGCATCCCAGGTACAGGCACTTTTGGAAAAATTTCAATGTAATCACTAATCCCTCAAAACTCCCACTCCTAGCTTGACGCGTTAAAAGGGATGTGCTACCATCATTGAAACTTTTGTTCGAGATTGAGGAGATTGCCATGGCCAGTATGAAACGAGGCGCAACGGTTGCGTTCATGCTCGTATTAACTTCACTCATTGCTTCAGCATGTTTCCGTCCAGCTTCAACGCCGCCAAGTGTCACCAGCACACCCATCAATTCCAACAGTCTGTTTCAAACGCCCCTTGGACAACCAACGAATATGACCGATGTGCAGAATCTTGCAACAGCCTCGGCACTCGCGCTGAGCGGAACTCCAGCGGTCGGCGTTGCAACAGCAACGTTTGATTTCAATACGACCCCGATTGCGGGTGCATCTACAACCCCCACGACAATCATTCTGTTACCCACAAATGCAGTGACCACGCCCACCGCGACCATGGCTTTATCTGTAGGATCGACGGTTCTGCCTGGTAATACCAGCCTGCCGCCAGCCACTTCGGTTCCGGGAACCCGGCCGGCAACCTATACACTCCAGGCAGGTGAATTTGTTTATTGTATTGCCCGCCGTTTCAATGTCGATCCCGACCAGACCCTGGCAATCAATGGCCTCTCTGATGGCCAGACGATCTATCCTGGGCTGGTTCTCAAGATCCCTCAATCCGGAACTTTCCCCGGCGACCGCATGCTGCAAAATCATCCAACAACATACACGGTCGTCTCTTCCAATGAAACACTTTATAGCATCGCCTGCAAGTTCGGCGACGTGGATCCAAATGCAATTGCAGCCGCCAACAACCTTTCCACAGGCGCAGCCCTCAGCTCGGGACAACAGTTGAGCATTCCTTAAATATCTTAAGCCCACGAATAGAGCCCAGGCACAGAACTGCCTGGGCTTTTGTTTTATAATACTTTTTAAAATGTAGAGGAAAACCAGATGCCATTTGAATTTATCAGATCAGAACTTCTGTTGCAGGGACGTAATTTCAACGTCCGCCGCGACACCCTGAAAACACCATCGGGCCACCAGACAACGCTTGAGATTGTCGAACACGACGGTTCCGTGGTTCTCGTCCCGGTGGATGAGCAAGGGAACATTCTTTTTGTCCGCCAGTATCGACCGGCAGCCGGAAGGGACCTGCTCGAGCTCCCGGCAGGGACACGGAACGGGAAGGAGCCATTTGAAGAATGCGCTGCCCGTGAGATCCGGGAGGAAACCGGAATGGAGGCTGGCAGGCTGCAAAAATTGGGAGAATTCTATGTGGCGCCCGGCTATTCCAATGAATACATGGCTGTCTTCCTGGCAACAGAATTAAAGCCCAACCCCCTGGATGCCGATGAGGATGAATTCCTGGAGCTGGAAAGATTTGGTATCCGGGAGGTCGGCGAAATGTTCGGGCGTGGAGAAGTACCCGATTCAAAATCCCTGGCAGCCTGGATGCTGGCAAAGCCACATTTGGAGAAATATTTTGGCTAAATCCATGCTGATCTTGATTGCGGGTCCGTATCGTTCCGGCACAAATGACGATCCAGAAGAGATGTTGGCCAATGTCCGCTCTATGGAATCGTTTGCCCTTCCAATCTTCCGTCTCGGTCATATTCCATTATTGGGCGAATGGCTGGCTCTTCCGCTGGTGCACCTTACCGACAGCAGGCAGGTGGGCGATGAAGCGTTCAATGAGATATTTCACCCGATCGCAGAGAGGCTGTTGGAAAAATGCGACGGCGTCTTGAGGGTTGGTGGAGCATCAAAAGGAGCAGATCAAATGGTCGAGGTTGCTCGCCGGTATGGTCTGAAAATCTACACAAAACTCGAGCAAATTCAACCTGCGAACAAGGTTATTTGACGAAAACAGGAGCTTTACTGCTCCTGTTTTTTCATTTCGGCCCATTTTTGTCCGATATATGACAACAGGCACGGGGATTTAAGTCATTCATAACTAATCATGAGAGGTCAACGGGGATAAACTTGTAAGGATGGAGAAATACACAGGTTTCCCCCTGTTTTCAAAGGAGCAAGTATGAAAAAACCAGTAATCATGATTGATGGCAATGAAGCCACAGCATCTGTCGCGCATCGTTTGAGTGAAGTGATCGCCATTTATCCGATCACCCCCTCCTCCGGTATGGGCGAATTTTCAGATGAGTGGTCAGCCAAAGGGAAAAAGAATCTCTGGGGAACGGTCCCGCTTGTTATCGAGATGCAGTCCGAAGGTGGCGCGGCAGGAGCCGTCCACGGTGCGCTCCAGACGGGTGCTCTGACAACCACGTTCACGGCCTCCCAGGGCCTATTGTTGATGATCCCCAACATGTACAAGATTGCCGGGGAACTGACCAGCACTGTCTTCCACGTGGCTGCTCGTGCAATCGCCGCCCATGCGCTGTCGATTTACGGCGATCACCAGGATGTCATGGCCGTCCGCCAGACGGGTTGGGCGCTGCTCTCCTCCGGTTCGGTCCAGGAGGCTCAGGACTTTGCCGCCATCGCCCAGATGGCCACCCTGAAGGCGCGTGTCCCCTTCCTGCACTTCTTCGATGGGTTCCGCACCTCCCACGAAGTCAACAAGATCTACCAGTTGACAGATGAAGAGCTCCGCCAGCTCGTGGACGATGACCTGGTCCGCGCCCACCGGGCACGCGCCCTCTCCCCCGAGCATCCTGTCCTGCGCGGCTCCGCCCAGAACCCGGACGTCTACTTCCAGATGCGCGAAGCGGTCAACCCCTACTACACCGCAGTCCCCGGCATTGCCCAGGAAGCCATGGATAAGTTCTTCCAGGTGACGGGACGCCAATATAACCTGTTCGATTACTACGGTCACCCTGAAGCTGAGCGCGTGGTGATCATTATGGGCTCCGGTGGTGAAACTGCCGTCGAGACTGTAAAACACCTGGCAATAAAAGGTGAAAGAGTTGGCGCACTCTGTGTACGCCTGTATCGCCCCTTCTCCATTGAGCACTTCGTCAAGGCGCTGCCCGCCAGCGTCAAATCCATCGCCGTGCTCGACCGCACCAAGGAACCTGGAGCACTCGGTGAGCCGCTCTACCTGGATGTCGTCAATGCACTGGTGGAAAGCGGAAAAACCGGCATCAAGACCATCGGCGGTCGCTACGGCCTGTCATCCAAGGAATTCACCCCGGCCATGGTCAAGGCTGTGTTGGATGAGCTGTGCAAGCCCGAACCCAAGAACCATTTCACCGTCGGTATCAATGACGATGTAGCTCACACCAGCCTCGACTTTGATCCTTCCTTCATGATCGAGCCGGAAGGTGTGGTCAGCTGTGTATTCTTCGGCCTCGGAGCAGACGGTACCGTAGGTGCCAACAAGAACTCGATTAAGATCATCGGCGAAGAGACTGACAATTTTGCCCAGGGCTACTTCTATTACGACTCGAAGAAATCCGGCACGGTGACCATGTCCCACCTGCGCTTTGGGCCCACCCCCATTCGAGCGCCCTACCTCGTGGAGTTGAACCAGGCGAACTTCGTTGCCTGTCACCAGTTCTCCTTCCTCGAGCGCGTGGACATGCTGAAGTACGCCAAGCCCGGCGCTACCTTCCTGCTCAACAGTCTCTATAGTCCAGAGGAAATCTGGGACAATCTTCCCGTTGAAGTTCAGAAGGACATCATCGAGAAGAAACTCAAGTTCTATGTCATCAATGGGTACGAAGTCGCTGAAAAGACCGGCATGGGCGGCCGCATGAACACTATTATGCAGACGGCCTTCTTTGCCATTAGCGGCATCCTGCCTCGAGACGCGGCCATCGCCGAGATCAAACATGCCATCGAAAAGACGTATGGAAAGCGTGGTGAAGCTGTCGTCAAGAAAAACTTTGCTGCTGTGGACAGCACGCTTGAAAATCTTTTTGAAGTGAAAGTCCCGGCGCAGGCCACATCCAAGTTGGTACGCCGCCAGTCCGTCCCCGCAGACGCGCCAGCGTTCGTCCGTGATGTACTTGGTGAGATCATCGGCTTCAAGGGCGATGAGATCCCCGTATCCGCCTTCCCCGTGGATGGCACCTTCCCCACTGGCACAACCCAATGGGAAAAGCGCAACATCGCCATCGAAATCCCGGTTTGGGACGAGAAGATCTGCATCCAGTGCGGTAAATGCGTCATGGTCTGCCCGCATGCGGTCATTCGACACAAAGTCTACGACGAGAAGCTGCTCGCCGAAGCTCCTGCAACCTTCAAGCACATGGTTTCGAAGTTTAAGGAATTCTCGAACGGCATGGCCTATACCGTCCAGGTCGCTCCGGAGGACTGCACGGGTTGTACCTTGTGTGTGGAAGTTTGCCCGGTGAAAGACAAGACCCAGGTCGGCCGCAAGGCCCTCAACATGGAAGCTCAGCCCCCGCTCCGCGAACAGGAAGCCAAGAACTGGGACTTCTTCATGAGCATCCCGGATCTCGACCGCAAGCTGGTCAACCCCTCCACGATCAAGAATTCCCAGCTGCTGCGCCCGCTCTTTGAGTTCAGCGGCGCCTGCGCTGGCTGCGGTGAGACCCCGTATGTCAAGCTCGTCTCCCAGTTGTTCGGTGACCGGGCCGTGATCGCTAACGCCACCGGCTGCTCTTCAATCTACGGCGGCAACCTCCCCACCACCCCGTGGGCTGTGGACGCCAGCGGACGCGGACCTGCCTGGTCCAACTCCTTGTTCGAAGATAACGCAGAGTTCGGCCTTGGCATGAGATTAACGATTGACAAGCAGGCTGAATATGCACGTGAGCTGCTTGGTTCATTTGAGCAGGAGCTTGGTACTGAATTTGTCAGTGCCCTGTTGCATGCCGATCAATCCGATGAAGCCGGGATTGGTGCGCAACGCGAGCGCGTCGCAGAATTGAAGAATAAACTCGGCCAATCCAACGACTCCCGGGCGAAAGACCTGATCAGCCTGGCTGACAGCTTGGTCAAGAAATCGGTCTGGATCATGGGTGGTGACGGCTGGGCCTACGACATCGGCTACGGTGGTCTCGATCACGTGCTCGCCAGCGGCCGGAATGTGAACGTTTTGGTACTCGACACCGAGGTATATTCCAACACCGGCGGTCAGGCAAGCAAGTCCACCCCACGCGCGGCGGTTGCCAAGTTTGCCATGGCTGGCAAAGGCCTGCCCAAGAAGGATTTGGGCTTGATTGCCATGTCCTATGGATATGTCTATGTGGCCCGCATTGCCATGGGCGCCAACGACCAGCAGACACTCCGGGCCATGCTCGAAGCGGAATCCTATGACGGTCCATCCCTGATCATCGCCTACAGCCACTGTATCGCCCACGGCTACGACATGGCCAAGGGTCTTGAGCAGCAAAAGCTGGCCGTCCAATCCGGACACTGGCCGATGTATCGCTACGACCCGCGCCTCGCCGAGCAGGGACAGAACCCACTCATCATCGAATCCAAGGAACCGACTATTCCGATCTCGCAATATGCCTACAACGAGACACGCTACAAAATGCTCACCCAGTTGGATGAGGAACGCGCTGAAATGTTGATGAAGGAAGCCCAGCAAGATGCCAAATCCCGCTGGACCCTATACCAGCAGATGGCCGCCATGCACTATGGCAACGGCAAAAATGGGAATAACGGAGGACAATCATGACGGATCTTTCCACAACCTACCTGGGGCTTCGCCTAAAGAACCCCCTCGTCGCCTCGGCGTCTCCCCTGTCCAAAAAGTCGGACAGGGCGAAGAAGCTGGAAGATGCAGGCATTGGGGCAATCGTGATGTATTCGCTCTTCGAAGAGCAGATCATCCAGGAAAGCCTCGAACTGGATCACTATCTATCGCGTGGCACCGACACCTACCCGGAGGCCCTTTCCTACCTGCCGGACGGTGGCCTCTATGCTGTACGACCCGAAAAGTACCTGAACCACGTCGCCGGCCTGAAGAAGGCTTTGAGCATTCCGGTGATTGGAAGCTTGAACGGTGTCTCAAAAGGTGGTTGGACAAACTACGCCAGAAAGATCCAGGAAGCAGGTGCTGATGCCCTGGAGCTCAATCTTTACTATATTTCTACCGATGTCAATATGACATCTAACGACATCGAAGATATGCAGGTGGAGCTTGTGGCAGAGGTCAAATCTGCCATCTCCATCCCCCTGGCGGTCAAGATTAGCCCGTTCGTGACCTCCATCCCGAACTTTGTAAAGAGGCTTGTCGACGCGGGTGCGGACGGGATTGTGCTGTTCAATCGCTTTTATCAGCCCGATTTCGATCTCGACAATCTCGATATCGTCCACACCCTGGATCTGAGCACATCTGCCGAACTGCGCCTCCCTCTGCGATGGATCTCCATAATGAGCGGCAAGATCGATACAGACTTTGCGCTGACCAGTGGCATCCATACCCATAAGGATGTGCTGAAGGCCATGATGGCCGGTGCAAAAGTCGCCATGATGGCATCTACTCTGCTGTACAATGGAGAACAATACGTCGGTCCCATGCTGAGCGAGCTTGAACACTGGATGAAAGAGCACGACTACGCGTCCGTCCAGCAAATGCAGGGCAGCATGAGCCAGAAATCCGTGAAGGAACCGGCTGCTTTTGAGCGGGCCAATTACATGAAAGTTCTCAACTCCTTCCGCGACTTGCCCTAAATAGACGAAACTCACGGAATCAAAAAAAGGCTCTCGAACTTCGGGAGCCTTTTACTTTTCCTCGATATATGGCGAACTATTCTTCTACGGGTGCGGGGGATGTCTTTCGCTGCCGGAAGGTGATCCGGGCACGGGTCAGGTCGTAGGGGGACATTTCCATGGCCACCCGATCTCCCAGCAGGATACGGATGTAATGCTTGCGCATCTTTCCTGAGAGATAGGCTAGGACCTCATGACCGTTATCAAGACGAACACGAAACTGGGTCCCTGGCAAGGCCTCCACGACGACACCTTCTGCACGGATTTTATCTTCTTCTTTCGCCATATTACCTCTTTCTATTACTACTCACCATCTTTGGTGAACGTGCGCCGCTTAATGCGGCGGATCGCTTTCTTCTTCTCCATGCGGCGCTGTTCGCTCTTGGATACGAACCAGCGTTTGCGGCGAACAGTGCTCAAAACTCCGCTCTTAACTACTTTCTTTCGAAAGCGCTTGAGCAGGGAGTCCTGCGACTCGCCATTGCGTAAATTTACGACTGCCAACGAAATTCACCTCCTTCCGCATGGAAGATGCCGGCAAAATAAAACCGGCCGATATGCAGACTCGGCCGGGGAGGATTGCTCAGAAAGAAACGGCAAAATGATCAGGGATCAATAAGAACGCTTCACAACTCCTCGTTTTTTAATTTGGACCCACAAAGGTCCGCCGAACCTGCGATATGATTATACATGATTCACGCGCAGATGAAAAGACTGCGCGTGATTTTGTTAAAAGAAAAGCCCCTTGGCAATGACCTACTCTCCCAGGAGGTCGCCCTCCAAGTACCATCGGCGCTGACGGACTTAACTGCCGGGTTCGGGATGTTACCGGGTGTACCCCCGTCGCTCCAATCACCAAGGGACTTATTCACAAGTCAGTGTGAATAGCGATTGAAAGAGTTCTTTGTGCGGAAGAGTAATAAGTTCTCCACATCACGGGATTCAGCCCTCGACCATTAGTACAACTTAGCTCAACACATTACTGCGCTTACACTTGTTGCCTATATAGCAGGTGGTCTACCTGCGGTCTTACTCTGTTAACCAGAATACAGGGATCTAATCTTGAGGCGAGTTTCCCACTTAGATGCTTTCAGCGGTTATCTCTGCCCGACGTAGCTACCCAGCAATGCCGTTGGCACGACAACTGGCACACCAGAGGTCAGTCCACTCCGGTCCTCTCGTACTAGGAGCAGCTCCTCTCAAATCCCTTACGCCCACAGCGGATAGAGACCGACCTGTCTCACGACGGTCTGAACCCAGCTCGCGTACCGCTTTAACGGGCGAACAGCCCGACCCTTGGGACCTTGT
>JBLMZU010000045.1:0-12722 GCA_050258995.1 Bacteroidota bacterium | reverse complement strand
GTCCAAGATCTTTCATGTCGAGAAAACATGGCTGTTTATCTGGTTTGTTGTATTTTTCGTGATCGGCCTGCTCACGGTCCACGAATACGGCATGAGCATCGATGAGCCCAATAATTACCGGTATGCTGCCGATACACTGGCTGCATACCCATCCATCTTTGGAATTCTTTACGAGCCCAAACACGACTCGTCCTATGAAGGCCATGGGCCGGCTTTTGTAGCGCTGACCGCCCTGGCCATCAAAACTGTCCAGCTAGTATTGCCAGATGTTTTTGCCCCGGACCTCTGGCATTTCTCTTATTACGTTACGTTCCTACTCTCAGGATTGTGCATCTACTGGCTGACAAGGCGCTGGTTTAGCATCTGGACAGCCTGGAGTATCCTTCTTCTATTCAGCACCCAACCCCTGCTGTTGGGGCATGCCTTCATCAACCCCAAGGATATCCCCTTCATGTTCTTCTTTACACTCAGTATTGTTCTGGGATTCCGGCTGGTGGATCACAAGGAAGGAGCGGAACCCTTTAGCTCGCTACAAGCAGCCGTCGATCGTCTGGGATATCAGTTCCGGCAAGCGGATCCGCGACGCAAAAGAGGATTTCTAATTTTTCTTTTTCTTGCCCTGGCACTCGCCCTGGCTCTTGCCGTGTTCTCACGGCAGATCAATGTCCTGATCGAGCAGACGATCCGGCACTTTTATGCAGCCGGGCCCGACACATGGGCGGGAAGGATATTCCGTGTCGCTGCCAGCCAGGCTTCGAGTTCGTCAGCAAAGGATTATGCCGCCAAAGCCTTGAAACTGCTGCAAAGACTTGAGCTCGGCCTGCTTGTAACAGCATTGCTTTTTTTCCTGGCCTATTTCGGTCTGTTGATCAACAACAACAGCCTGCCCGGCTTTTTGCGAAACACATGGAATCAGCGCAACAAACTTCAGGAATCCGGGACAGTCCTCCTGAGATCATTTCGGACCTTTTTGACCTGGCCATCACTAAAGGCCTGGCTCACCGAATTGCTATACGCATTCTATGATGCACGTCTGATCCTGGCAGGGATTGTCCTGGGAATGGCAACAGCAATACGTGCCATTGCTCCCCTGGCAGGCGTCCTTGTTTTTATCTACTTGTTTCTAAAGACCCGCTCCAGGTCGTGGACAACAGGCATCGCTTACTTCCTGGTTGCCGGAGTTACAACCTATCTGCTGTGGCCCTATCTTTGGGCAGCGCCCATTCAACGCTACTTACTGGAGCTGACCGGTGCTTCAAACTTTCAAAATTTTTCCGGGCAGGTACTTTTTAATGGGCAGTTCTACGGCATCCACGATCTGCCGCGTCTGTACCTGCCTATTTTGATGAACATCCAATTCACAGAGCCTCTTATCCTGGGCATCTATGTAGGATTGGGAGCCCTGGGATGGCGGCTTCTGCGTGATCGCGTCAGGACGGATTTACTGATTTACCTCGGCATGGGCTTCGCCTTCCCACTGCTCATGCTGATCCTTCTGAATTCACCGCTGTACCATAACTTCCGGCAGGTGCTGTTTTTGGCTCCTCCCCTGTTCATACTCGCTGCAATTGCCCTGGAGCTGGTTTTTAAGAAGTTGACACCCACCTGGGTGCGTCTTGTGATCATCGTCGTTATTGCCCTGCCTGGAGTCTATGCGGCTGCGAAGCTCTATCCCTATGAATATGTCTACTATAATTCGCTGGTTGGCGGCACAGCCGGTGTACGCGACCGTTTTGAGATGGACTACTGGCGCACGTCGATGCGTGAAGCGGCCGTCAAATTAAACGAGATTGCTCCTTCTGGTGCAAAGATCGTGATCGGAGGATCGTCCAGCCTGTTCAGAAGATATGCGCGGCCCGATCTGGTCGTAGACACCCTGACTCAAAACACTTATGATCTGAACGGCGGATACGACTATGCCGTCCAGCTTGCACGCTGGCAGAAATGGGAGGTCTACCCGGGCGCAAAAATCGAGCTATTAATCGAGCGGGACGGGGCTGTGATCGCAACCGTGAGAGCAGTCAGGAATGCCCGCCTACGGGAATGACAATACTAAGGTTTCCATTAACCATGGATAAATTATGACCGCGAGACAAATCCCTGGGCGGCTGCTTCGGCAGATGATGTTGTACTTACCTCGCCAGAAGTCTTGATACGATTCGCCCCCTCAAAAAGTTATGTGGCGTATACCGCCGGCAGGGAAGATGAAATTTATGCCGTCGTCATTCTCATTGTGATTCTTTTTTCGCTTTTTTCCCAGATAACTCCCGAGGCGATTGGTGGATTAATCACCGGTACTTGCATGTTAGTATTTAATTTATTATTCCTTCATATTGCAAGAAAATTATATTCTGTCCAGAGTCCAACTCTGTCCAGCTTGCAATAATCCTCCCACATCTTAATAGGATGATCTTTTATAAGGAACCTGCCGAAAATGATGACGTCTACTTTTATAAGGTTGTTATCTACGAATACTCTCGTGGCCGATGGCGCAATGGGGACCGTCCTTCACGCGCGCGGCATTGGCTTTGACAAGTGCTTCGATGAGCTTAATACCACCAACCCGGGAGCCGTGGCAGAAATCCATCGCGCTTATATCGAGGCAGGCGCACAATTGATCATTACGAATACGTTTGGAGCCAACCGTTTCAAGCTTTCCAAGCATGGTCTGCAGGATCGTGTTGCCGAGCTGAACCGGGCCGGCGTGGACCTGGCCAAGCGGGTTGTATCCGCATCGTTCAAGAATGTGCTGATCGCCGGCGATGTGGGGCCGCTGGGCGTAAGGATCGCTCCGTACGGACGGGTCAAGCCGGATGCGGCGCGGGAGGCGTTTGCGGAACAGATCCGTGCCTTGGCCGAGTCGGGCGCAGATCTCATCGTGATCGAGACCTTCAGTGATCTTTACGAAATCAAGGAGGCGATCAAGGCAGCGCGCCAGGTGTGCGACCTCCCTGTTGTGTCCTCGGTGACCTTCACGCGCGATGACAGAACGCTGCTGGGTGATGACCCCGTTCTGGTCGCGCGCAGATTGAAAGAAGCAGGGGTGGACGTGATCGGCGTCAATTGTTCCGGCGGACCCGCCCAGTTGCTGCGTCTGCTCAAGCTGATGAAACAGGCTGTGCCGGATGCAGTCTTCTGGGTCAAGCCAAACGCAGGCTGGCCCGAACAGGTCGGCGGGCGGATCATGTATCCAGCAGATGCGGAATACTTTGGCGATTATGCACTTTCGTTTCGGGAGGCCGGTGCGTCCATTGTAGGGGGCTGCTGTGGAACAACCCCGCAGCATATCGCCGCCATGAGAAAAGCTCTTGACACTGCGCCACAGATCGACCAAACTCACATCGACATTCTTCCCCAGGAGGAAATTATCGAGACGGCGCAGGAGCAGCCCACACAGTTTGCCCAGAAGCTAAGCGCAGGAAAATTTGCGGTCGCTGTGGAAATGGACCCCCCGCGCGGACTCTCCACACACAAGCTGCTGGCTGGCGCCTCTCTCCTGGCCGAGGCGGGTGCGGATGTGATCAATGTTGCCGACTCTCCCATGGCGCGCATGCGGATGTCTGCCTGGGCGGTCTGTGACGTTGTCCAGCGCAAGGTTGGGGTCGAGACCACGCTCCACTTCCCTACTCGTGGAAGAAACCTGTTGCGCGTCCAGGGCGACCTCCTTGCAGCACACGCGCTGGGGATCCGCAATGTATTCGTCGTCATGGGCGATCCAACCTCGGTGGGCGATTATCCGGAGGCCATGGATAACTATGATCTTGTGCCATCCGGCCTGATCAAGTTGATCAAACAGGGCTTCAACACCGGTGTGGATCATTCCGGTACGTCCATTGGACAGCCAACGAATTTCTTTGTCGGTGCAGCCTTGAACCTGTGTCCGCCAAATATCGAGAGTGAGATCAAGAACCTGCATCGCAAGATCCAGGCCGGTGCGGATTTCCTCCTGACGCAGCCTGTCTATCGCAGCGAGGATGGCCCCAGGCTGCTGGAAGCCTATGAAGCCCGATACGGAAAACTTGAAAAGCCGGTGCTGGTCGGCGTTCTGCCGCTGGTCAGCATACGACATGCGAACTTCCTGCACCATGAAGTGCCGGGCATTTTCATACCGGACGCGACCCGGACGCGGATCGAAGCTGCCGGAGAGGAGGGGGCCCGGGTCGGCGTGGAGGTGGCCGTCGAACTGATCGACCAGCTCAAGACGTGGGCCGGCGGCGTGTACATCATGCCGCAATTCCATAAGTACGATATGATCGCCGAGATCATTGAAGCCATTGTATAAAACAACAACGTCGTCACGTCCAGGCAGAAACGGATGGTAGAATCGATTCGTCCCGTTTCCATTTCCATCTCAGGACCTTCTATGCTTCTCACAATTGACATCGGCAACACCAACGTCACACTCGGTCTGTATAAAGGCAACATCCTGGGTTCCCACTGGCGCCTGGCCACGGATCATGCCCGCATGCCGGATGAATACGGCCTGCAGCTTCTCGGGCTTCTGCAAAATGCCCGGCTCACGGTCAAGGATCTCAAGGGGATCAGTCTTGCCTCCGTCGTGCCGCAGCTGACAGGACGCGTCGTCCAGGCCTGCAAGGAATACCTGGAGCAGGATCCGTTTGTGGTGGATGTGGGAATCAAAACCGGTATCAAAGTCCGTTACGAGGATCCCAGGGCCGTTGGTGCAGATCGGATCGCGGATGCCGTGGCGGTCATGTATCTCTACGGAGGGCCGGCCTGCGTCATCGACTTTGGGACAGCGACCACCTTCAACGCCGTGACACGCGAGGGAGAATACCTGGGCGGCGCCATTACTGCCGGCATTAATCTGGCCACCGAGGCCCTCTTTACCCACGCTGCCAAGCTGCCGCGGATCGATCTCCAGCGTCCTCCGTCCGTCATTGGCAGGAATACGGTCCATGCCATGCAGGCCGGGCTGCTGTTCGGCTATGTCAGCATGGTGGAGGGCATGGTGGAGCGTTTCCGCAGGGAGCTCGGACCGGGGATGAAAGTCATCGCAACCGGCGGGCTGGCGGAGGTCATCGCCCAGGAAACGGATGTGATCCAGATCATCGCTCCCTGGCTGACGCTGGAAGGTTTGCGCATTCTTTGGGACCTGAACCATCCCTTGTAAAGTTACAGTTTCGTTTGTTAACAGATCTCTTAGAGATTTTTACTTGTCACGTTAATATGGGCGCGCTATAATCAGCGGCGCTATCAAGGAGTAAGAACTATGCCCGTTTATACATACCGCTGCGAGAATTGTGGTGTTCAATTCGAAAAGCATCAATCGTTTCATGATGAGCCGTTGAAGATCTGCCCGGAATGCCGTAAAAAGTCATTGAAAAAAGTGATTACCCCCACCAAAATCATCTTCAAGGGCTCCGGGTTCTATGCCACGGACCATCGCTCGGCTTCCGGCGATGTATCACGGAACAGCAAGTCGGAAAACAAATCATCCGACAAGCCCACAGAGACAAAGAGCTCCAGCAAGTCTGACAAGACCGAGTAAGCTGAATTCGGAATAAAAAAAGAGAGAAGGATGGCCTTCTCTCTTTTGGTTTAAGCATTGCTAGGAACAGACGGCAGGGGGCAGCCAGGTGCTTACGATCACATCACTGGCGATCCCGTACGCCAGGGCATTCCAGAACCGCATGCTGGGGGGTTCATCCCTGACCTGCTGCCAGTACCCGGAAAACACAAAGATGGTCACGCCCAGCGCCACAGCCAGGTGGATCAGGACCGTCTTCCAATCCCCAAAGCACCAGGGGGTCTGGTTGCGGATCACGACAACAGCAACGGCATATACCCAGCGCAGGAGCACGCCCACAAACACGCCGATAAAGACCTGGACCTTGGCCCCCGTATCCTCCTGCTGGGTGGCCAATTTAAAGCGGATGGCTTCATTGAAGTTAAATCTGTTGCTCATTTACACTCCTCCTAATAGGTCCATGGCCCAACCAGCGCATCAATGGATACCCCGTACGCCACCGCATCAAGAAAACGCCGCCCGGCAGACTGGTCTTTTACCTTTCCCCAGTAGCCTGAAAAAACAAAGACTGTCACAATCAAGGCCACAACGAGACGGGCAATGATCACTCCAAAAATCCAGGCTTCCCTCTTCTGAATGACGTCCACTAGGATCCAGCGCAGGAGCACACCCGCCAAAACGCCGAAAAAAACCTGGATTTTGGCCCATGTATCATCCTGCTGAGTGGCCAGCTTGAACCGGATGGCATCATGGAAAATGAATGACTGCATCGGGTCTCTCCTCTTTGAATATTCGAGCCAATATTGAAAAAAGAAAAGCCTCCATTAATCAATATTAATCGGATCAATTCAGGTTTTGTTACATATATGACAATAATCACCCCATTAAATAGATAAAACAGGTCATAATTGTGATCTATATCACTGATAATTGAGACCGGAAAGGTGTAAATTATGTACATAAATAAAACATAGTCATTCTTCCGCGAAAGGAAAAAAACATGTCTGAAAACGTTATTACCCCGCAAGGCAAGACCATCGAAACCCCCTCCATCATTACCCGCTTATTCACGGATACACGCTTCGCCATTCTCTGGCTCCCCATCCGTGTCTGGCTGGGCATGCAATGGATCGAAGCCAGCCTGCACAAGCTGTCTGACCCCGCATGGATGAAGACCGGTGTGGCCCTGAAGGGCTTTTGGACAGGCGCTGTCCAGATCCCTGCAGAAGGCCGCCCCCCCATTACGTATGCCTGGTACCGTGAATTTCTCCAGGCTGCATTAAATGCGCAGGCTTACACCTGGTTCGCCAAAGTTGTTGCAGTCAGCGAAATGCTGATCGGCATCGCCCTGATCCTGGGCATCTTCGTCGGCCTGACCGCCTTCTTCGCGGGCTTCATGAACTGGAACTTCATTATGGCAGGCTCCGCCAGTGTGAATGGCATGTTCTTCGGCCTGGCCGTCCTGCTGGTCCTTGCCTGGAAGATCGCCGGCTACTTCGGCCTGGATTACTTCCTGCTTCCGAAGGTCAGCGCCTTATGGTCACGATCAAAGACAGTTCAAGAGTAACAATTCATTGAGTAATGCAAAAGACGGCGAGAAATTTGCCGTCTTTTGCATTTATAACAATTCCAGCCTCTACGGGGCGGAGAGTGTACTTCCCATCAGGATACCATTTGCCCAGTAAAAACCGGTTGTGCCGGAGGGAAGAATGTCATAAGTAAAGGCCTGGCCATATGGTAGTATCTCAACCTGAACAATCCGGGCGCCATCCAGGGTATCTCCAGCCCGGAGCTCTCCCAGCGTTCGTCCATCAGCAGTAGGGTGACCGGGGGAGGCCCACAGCTCGCGCCCATCACTCAGGGAGACGTGAACCATTTGATGGCTGGCTGGAACGCTCACGTGCCCGGTTCTTACAACAGACCCGATCACGCGCCGGCCCGACTCATCCTCCGTCCAAACCAGATCTCCCATTTTCAGTTCCTCCACCCTGACAGCACCGCGCGGGGTATCGATCAATGTCCCGGCCGCCAGGCAAATGGGGCAGTTCGGGAATCCCGGCTCACGTTGGGAAACTTCAATTGAGCCGCTGCCTTCGATCGTCCCGGTGACCACCTCACCCTGCTGGCCCTCCGCGCCCGTCTGGATCTGGAACCGGTACCTGTTGTCATCAACCAGCTGAAAGAAGATGGCATTCAGCTTCTTATGATCGCGATAGATCTGCAGCTTTTGTTCATCGGTAAAGGTGGTCTGTCCACCCAGGCCAAGATGGCTCAGGATGACCTGAAACTCCTCCTGGTTCGCCTGCAGCTCCGGAAAATTTTGCCGGGCCATCGACATTTCATCATCGCGTGCAACAGGGTAGAAATCGGGATCGCAGAAAAAGAAATCGGGAAATTGATCCAGCACCTTGTATTTCAATTCTGTCACGGATAATCCGCCCGCAAGAGTCGGGAGCGGCGTAGGTGGCGCCGGCGTTGGGAAGGGTTGTGTTGTTCCCGGACCGCTCACGATCGCAGTACTGACCTCTGCCGTGATCGCGATAGGTGTTGAGGCACCCACTTCTGACGGAGCCCAAGCACCCCGACTACATGCGGAAAGCAAGACGGCAATGGAGAGTGTGAAGACAGTCAGTTTTTTCATGGAAGTCTCCTTTTGTTTGGGACTATTTCTTGAGGCAAATGGTTCCCGTTGTATTAAACAGTATCACAGGTGCATTAATTGAAACCCAAAACAGCGGCTCCCTATTGGGTTGAAAGTCAGGCTATTGATTTTGTCTCCAAGGTGGACCAATGATCAAAGAACGTATCGAGTTACGAATCACCTTCCTTTTGTTGATAGTAATTTTGACAGGCTGCCTTGCTCCTACGCGCAACCTCAGCCCGACTGCTGGCCCACAGACGGCTGGCGCAGCACCACTCCCGAAGAACAGGGCATGGACTCTGAGACCCTGTTGAAGATGGTCGACTCCATCAGGGAAGAAAAGCTCCCCCTCCACAGCCTGTTGATCGTACGCAACGGATATCCGGTCGGTGAAATTTATCCCCATCCTTGTCGAATCCATCCAGCTCGTTACGCCAAGATACTTTAAATCCAAAGTTGTTTTATCCGGAGATGCAATCCACAGTATTCAGCGGGATGAACTTTTTGAAGTGAGGTTGACATCCAGGGCAGGCTCATCGATGAAGGATAAAAATCGATCAAAAACGAAGGACCCCATCCGGGGTCCTTTTCTATCTCTTTCAACCGATCAGGAGCTCTTTTTGGTAGATCTGCTTTTCGATGATTTGGAAGTTTTCTTCTTCGGCACCTTGGCGCCTTCCTTGCGAGCCTTGGAAAGACCAATGGCAACCGCCTGTTTGCGGCTAGTGACCTTCTTTCCCGATCGTCCACTTTTCAGTGTGCCCTTCTTTTTCTCATGCATCGCTTTTTCAACTTCCTTGCCTGCCTTCTTATCATACTTAGCCACGGTTACTCCTTTCATTGAGGAACATGGACCAAACAAAACGCCTGAACTAACGGGCTCATCCATTTTCAACAACGAAAGATCAGGAAAATTGTTATAAAAGTTTTGTGCCATCCCTCCAAACCCTAAATAACCATTAATCTTGTCCCATAGACCTGGTGTATCATGTTTCTCTTATTCGGCTGGGGAATACAAAAGGAAATTACAATTGGCAATGGAGTACCGAGATAACCGAAGCGGGAGGGTGCGATACTCTGGTACCCGTCCCCCAAATATCGTTTGGCCAAATCCACTCCCTGATCGAAACCACCACCTATGCCACGAATTACCAATACAGCTCCCCGTGTCCACGAATGGCGACCGCAATCGGGCCGCCCTCAAGGGATTTCATTAAAAAAAACGAGTGCAATCATCTTTAATTTAGCTTGCAGCTTTAAAATATGAGCAATAAAGCGCAAATTTCTATGTATAATGTGCTCGTTGAACAGATGATTCAGCTCACTTCTGAGGCCTCAGGAGAGGATACACATGGCCGTTGAAGATGTGGATGTCCTGATCGTCGGGGCGGGTCTCTCCGGAATTGGCGCCGGATATTATCTCCAGACCCAATGTCACCAAAAAAGCTACCTCATCCTGGAGGCGCGTGACACCGTTGGCGGGACCTGGGATTTGTTCCGCTATCCGGGCATACGGTCAGATTCGGACATGTATACACTCGGCTTCTCTTTTCACCCCTGGCGCGACCCAAAAGCGATCGCAGACGGTCCGTCGATCCTGTCCTATATTCATGAAACGGCACAACGATTTGGCATCGACAGGAAGATCCGTTTTCGGCACCGAGTACAGCGGGCTGAATGGTCATCCGCCGAGGCGCGCTGGACGGTTGATGCGGTCTGTGCATCGGGGGAAGCGGCGAGGTTCAGGTGCGGTTTTCTTTATCTGTGCAGCGGATATTACGACTACGAACATGGTTACTCCCCGGCATGGCCCGGGGTCGAACAGTTCACCGGTCGTATGGTTCATCCCCAGGAATGGCCACAAGGCCTTGATTATGCCGGCAGGCAGGTGATCGTGATCGGCAGCGGCGCGACCGCGGTTACGCTTGTGCCGGCCCTGGCGAAACAGGCTGCCCATGTGACGATGCTCCAGCGCTCGCCCACGTATGTTGTATCCCTGCCTTCCCAGGACTCGATTGCCAACTGGATGCGCCGCCATCTGCCATCCCGCATCGCCTATCAGCTGGTGCGCTGGAAAAATGTGCTTTCGATGATGTTCTACTACAGCCTGATGCGCCGGCAGCCAGGAAAAGCGAAGAAAAACCTCATCGATCTGGTACGAGCCGAGCTCGGTCCAGGCTTTGATGTCGAAACACATTTCACGCCACGCTATAACCCCTGGGACCAGCGGTTGTGTTTTGTTCCGGATGGGGACCTGTTTGATGCCCTTAAGGCTGGAAGCGCATCTGTGGAAACGGATACCATCGAGACATTTACTCCCACTGGTATCCGTCTGCGCTCCGGAAAGGAGCTTCCTGCCGATATCATCGTCACGGCCACCGGACTGGTGATGAAGCTGGCAAGCGGCGTTCAACTTATTGTGAATGGACAGCCGGTGGAGTTCGCACAAGCGCTGAGTTATAAGGGGATGATGTTCAGTGACATTCCTAATCTGGCTGCGGCAATCGGGTATACCAATGCCTCCTGGACGCTCAAGTGCGAGTTGATTTCCCAGTATGTCTGTCGGCTGCTCAACTTTATGGACAAGCATGGATATATCCAATGTACCCCGCGAAACAGGGACCCTGATCTCACGGAGGAGCCGATCGTAAACTTCACCTCCGGTTATATCCAGCGTGCTTTACCGTCCCTGCCACACCAGGGGTCGAAGCGCCCGTGGAAGCTGTACCAGAACTACCTGCTCGATATGCTCACCTTCCGGTTTGGCAGGGTGGATGATGGGACCATGGAATTCAAACGTCGCGGACAGGCGACAGAGGTAGGGTCAGGATGAGCTCTCCAATGAAGTTGAAAAATCGGACCGCCGTGGTAACCGGTGCTGCCAGCGGCATTGGCCGGGCACTAGCCGGATCTTTGGCCAAGCGAGGCTGCCACCTTGCCCTCGCAGACATCAATCTGTGTGGCCTGGAACGAACCGCTGCGCTGGTCGCGACTCCCGGCCTGCGCGTCAGTTGTCACCCGCTGGATGTTGCCGATGCCACGGCGGTGGCAGACTTCCCGCGGGTCGTGCTGGCAAACCACCCGGGCGTGGACCTGCTGTTCAACAATGCCGGCGTGGCACTCGGAGGAACCTTCGAGCAGGTCAGTGACGAGGAATTCGAGTGGCTGTTCGCGATCAACTTCCGGGGCATGGTGCGAATGACGCGCGCCTTCCTGCCCCTGCTCAGGGACAGTGAGGATGCGCGATTGATCTACCTCTCCAGCGTCTTCGGCTTGATCGGAGCGCCCGGACAAACAGCCTATACGGCCAGCAAATTTGCCATCCGCGGCTTTGCCGAGTCTCTTCGACACGAGCTGGAGGGCTCACGGATCGGCGTGACTGTTGTGCATCCCGGCGGCGTCGCGACATCGATCGCTGATAACGCCCGTACGCCAGCAGCCGTATCCCTCTCCCAGGAGGAGAAGGAACGCGAACAGGATGCCTGGCGCAAGGCCCTGAGGCTGCCTCCTGAAGAGGCAGCCGAGACGATCATCCGGGGTGTTGAACACCGAAGAGCGCGCCTGCTGGTCGGCAGCGATGCGAAGATCATCGATCTGGCAGGCCGTCTTGCACCGGTCTCCTACTGGCGGCTGCTTCAGCCGCTCCTTCCCAAATAGGCTGCATATGGAAGTCCTTAACAGTACAGTTTGGTTCCCTGACGTCCTGCCCGGATTTGAAGCCGCCACCTTGCGCTTCCCGGCTGATTATGATGGCCCGGTGACAGCGACACTTGTACGACGACGGGCAAATCAGCCCACACGACGAGCGGTGTTGTATCTTCCCGGCTGGACCGACTACTTCTTCCATGTTCACCTGGCGGACGAGTTTAATGCCCATGGGTATAATTTCTACGCGCTGGACCTGCGGAAATATGGTCGTTCCCTGGCCGGTGTATCTCACCCCAACTATTGCCGTGATCTGCATGAATATTTTCCCGAAATCTCAACGGCATTGCAGATCCTGACCGAACAGGAGGGAAATCAGTGGGTCGTAATAAATGCCCATTCCACCGGTGGTCTGACCAGCGTCTTATATGCCGACCATGGCCCGGAACGTCACCGGATCCGCGCGCTGGTGTTGAACAGCCCGTTCTTTGACTTCAATCTCAATCGGCGCGAGCTGTTGCTGATCAAGACAATGGCCAGCCTCGCGGGTGTTTTCCCATATTTGCAGCTTCCGAGTAGCCACCGGCCTGTGCCCTACATGGAAAGCATCCATGCCGATCATCATGGCGAATGGTCTTTCGACCTCCAGTGGCGGCCGCTCCATGGCATCCCGATCTATGCCAGTTGGCTGCATGCAGCCCTGCAGGCTAAAAGTCAGTTGCGCCGTGGACTGGCGATTCAATGCCCGGTGCTGGTTCTGCATTCCTCTGCAAGCGTGAGAGGAGAGAAATGGAATACCGGTTTTCAGAGCGCAGACAGCGTTCTCAATGTTGAGCATATCCGCCAGGGAAGCCGTTTCCTGGGTCCCAATGCAGTGACATGCGAAGTGAAGGATGGAATGCACGATCTTGTCCTGTCGCGCGCCGATGTTCGAGGGCAAGTATT
>JBLMZU010000044.1:0-2993 GCA_050258995.1 Bacteroidota bacterium | reverse complement strand
CGTTCTTGCTTTTCAGGCTCATCATGTTGCTCCTCCGACAGGCATCTGCGCCTATCGGTAAGTAACATTTTTCCTGATGCAACGATACTTCTCATGGTAACATTTTCCGTGATGCAATTCGACCAATGGTGCAGTTTCGTCTGGTGCCCTTTGCGCCCTCCAGTCCCGACTGGAAAGCGTATGGCTCGACTTATGGAAAAGTACCCTCAAAGAAGCAGACCATCTTTGGCTACAAACTGCATCTATTGATCGCCATGAATGGTGTCATTCTCGATTTTGAACTGGCACCGGCTAACGAATGTGATTTGACAGTCGGGTTCGAGCTACTCTCGGAACACACGGACTTACAGGTCCTGGGCGATAAAGCGTATATCAGCGCCGAAAAAGCTGCTCAACTGTGGCAACACAACCGCATCCAACTCACGACGATCCCTCGACAAAATCAACGGAAACAAATGCCACGCCGCTTTCGCCGTCTCTACAACTCGATCCGCCAGATGATTGAAACCGTGAATGCACAGCTCTCCAGCCAATTCCAAATTGAAGTCAATCATGCCCATTCCTTCTGGGGGTTGTGCACTCGCCTCTACACCAAACTCGCAGCTCATACCTTGTGTATTTATCTCAATCGCCTGATCGGCAAGCCCGCTTTCCTGCAAATCAAGTCCTTGGCTTTTCCGATCTAGCATAAGACCCTCATTAGATCGATACAGCAAGAGTTTCGCAGGATCACGATTCCATGATCTCAAATCTTGGGTGGAGACCGCTAGGCACTCGTCAGTGTGAGCAGGGTGACTTCCGGCGGGCAGTTGAAGCGCAGCGGCACGCTGATCACGCCCAGGCCGCGGTTGGTATACAGCCAGGTATCATTGACCTTGAAAAGGCCCTGGCTGTATATCTTTCCCAGGATGGGCGTAAAGATTGGCGGCCGGCCCGGGATCAGGACCTGGCCACCGTGGGTATGGCCGGAAAGCTGCAGTGCAATGCGCGGGTTGCGTGAGGTCTCACTTACCAGGTCCGGCTCGTGCAGGAGCAGCACGATGGGGACACCTGCAGGAGCCTTTTCGATGGACAGCGCCAGGTCTGGCCGGCCGCTCCAGCCATCGTCCATGCCGGCCAGGTAGAACGCCCCCTTCCCCTGGTGGATCTCGACTCCCTGGTTGACGAGCATGGGCAGGCTGGCCTCTTCGAAAGCCCGGACCGTGGTCTCGGCATCCAGCCAGAGATCATGGTTTCCCAGCACGGAATACACACCGTGCCGGGCATTCAGCCCGGCCAGGATGGGAGCCAGTTCGAACGCCGCATCCTGGTCGCGCCAGACGTAATCTCCGGTCAGCACGACCAGGTCCGGCCGCAGCTCATTGGACATCTCGACCGCCCGCCGCACCAGGTCGGGTTTCGTGAACGGTTGGAGATGGATGTCGCTCAACTGGACGATCGTAAATCCATCCAGCGCCGGATGAAGATTCCGGACCGGGATCTCGACCCGCTCCAGGACCGGGGTGTTGGTCTCGTCATTGATCTCGATCTGGCCAACCTTGGCCAATAAGCCCCCCGCTGCAAAAAGACTGCCTACCTTCATGAACTCCCTGCGATTCATTGAAAAAAATTCCTTGCGATTGAAATAGTGGTTAATTTTATCAACGCTATATTTGAGCCAAATTAGATTCCCTGTAGAACCGCATTAACCTTCGAGCGTAAGCTTTCTTCAACACCTGTTGAATAGTGGTCCACATTTGTCGAACAGAATGGAAAGTGCAATTCTCCACTTGTTTGCGCAAGATCAACACGCTGGCGATGACAGCCTTTCGGGTATTGAGTATGGTTGACAAAGAAGGAGAAGGCAAAGCTACATGGAAACCAAGAAAAACAGGGAATCAAATTGGAAGATCTTCCTCACCGGCCTTTCCGGCTTTCTGCTGGCTGCCCTGGTAGGGGTACTGGCGGGAATGGTATTCTTCCGTTTTGGGATCTATCGCTTCCTGATCCATCTCGTTCCTGAGGATCAGCCGCTGGTCCGGATTGTATCCGCGCTCCTGCTGAGCTTCCTCGGGATGGGGCTGGCCGGTGCTGCGTACGGCCTGATCGCTGGGACTACCCTCCAGCGGATCGATCCGCAGGGCAGCCGTCGTCGTTATCTCCTGGGCGGCGCCTTTGCATACGGATTCACCTATGCAATTCTCCTGATCCCCATCCTGCTTGTGGTCGCCCTGATCGGTCAGTATAACCAGGGGTCGGCCAAGGATCCCGCCTCCTTCCTTACCTTGTTTGGCTTGATCGGGCTGATCTATGGCCTGCTCTCCGGGCTGGTACTGGCTTTGATCACCGTCAAGGTCCGCTATGGCTGGCTCCCGCTGATTGCATCGACGCTGGGCGGCCTGCTGGGTGGCATGTTCCTGGGGATGGTGATCTGGAGACATACGTTTTTCCTGGAACAACCCTCCCGCTTCCTGCAGCTGATCGCATTCTTCCTTTATTTTGCGCTACCCTTTGCCGGGCTGGTGGGCGGACTGCTGGCGCTGGCATTCCACTGGATCCGGCGCAAACGGGAGGCCCGCGCCGATCGGAATGTCGAGCCGCGGCGAGGACAGGATCTCATCACGTTGGCAGCCGGGCTGCTCCTGGCTGTCCTGGTATTCAACCTGACCAATACCCTAATCGAATTCGTCACCATGCATACCGGCAGCACGACGACCAGCATTCCCAGTGAGACCCAGGGCGTAGGTTGGTCGGATCCCTTCAAGGTAACCCGGGAGGTCAATCCTAGCGGGGACGGTGCTCCACCGGATCTGGAAGCCGGCCTGGACGGCAGGCTGGCGGCCGTATGGACATTCAACCAGGATGCGAATGCTGAAATTGCCTACGCCTACCAGACCGGCACAGAGTCGAACGGTACCCCCACGTGGTCAGCCCCGGTCAATGTCTCTAGGAGCACCACCGTTTCCCGGCATCCCCAAATGGCGATCGGCCCGGATGGACGCGTCCATATCGTC
>JBLMZU010000043.1:0-2714 GCA_050258995.1 Bacteroidota bacterium | reverse complement strand
TCTGGCATCCCTGGTTCGGGACGGAGGCCGGCCTGTTCGAATCGCAGGTGGCCAAATTCAACACGGAGAACGAGTGGGGCATTGTTGTGAAACCGCAGGGTAAGGGAAGCTACTCGGAGCTGTACCTGCAAACCGATGCGGCGCTTAAAGACCGGTCGAACCCGCAGGTGGTCATTGCCCTGCCCGAGCAGGCGTTCGGCTGGGGGGATAAGGTCGTCGATCTTAATCCTTATGTCAACGATCCGATATATGGTTTAAGTACCAATGATGTGCTGGATTTCCCGCCCGTCGTCTGGGACCAGGAGACCCTGGATGGGAAGCGCTTCGGGGTCCCGGCTGAGCGAACTGCCCGCTTCCTGCTCTACAACCAGAGCTGGGCGCGCGAGCTCGGGTTTTCATCCCCGCCCCAGACGGCTGCGGAATTCGAGCAGCAGGCCTGTGCCGCCAACAAGGCCCTGGCCAACGATGCCGACCCGGATAACAATGCGCTGGGCGGCTGGATCATCGATACGGACCCGATGACGGCTCTTTCCTGGCTGATGGCCTTTGGCGGCGGCGTCCAGGAGGAGAGCGGCTACCGGTTCCTGACCCCGGGCAACATCGCTGCCTTCAAGTTCGTGAAAACCCTGCAGCAGAAAGGTTGTGCCTGGATCCCTTCCGCGGATGTTCCCGTCTATGAGCGCTTCGCAGCCCGCCAGGCGCTTTTTTCCACAGCAAGCCTGGAGGAGCTGCCCGACCAGGCGCGCGCATTCCTGGCCGCCGGCAGCAAGGATGAATGGACGGTGCTGCCCTTTCCCGGCGACAAGCAGACAGCCTTTGCTCCGTATGGCTCCTCGTACATCATGCTCGACTCAGACGGGGTGAACCGGCTGGCCGCCTGGCTGTTCATGCGCTGGATGCTTTCGCCCGAGAACCAAGCGGGCTGGGTGAAAAGCACGGATCTTTTCCCGCTCCGCACTTCGACGATGAACCTGCTCGCCGGTTACGCGGCCGATCATCCGCAGTGGGCGGCCGCCGTCAAAATGCTCCCGGATGGCAAACAATCCCCGCAGCTGGCCTCCTGGCGCCTTGTCCGCACCATGCTGGGCGACGGCTTTCGCGATATGTTCGACACCATCCGCCACCCAGACCTGACCGAGGGACAGGTGCCGCTGATCCTGAAGCAGATGGATGAAACAGCGCAGGATCTGAACAAATAAACGATATCGCTTCGAGTGAAGCATAGCAGTCTTTCGTTAATCACATACATTTTGATCATGTCTCCTCATGGGGGACAGAAATTTGGAGGATACGATGGAATACACTCAACTGGGCCGTACAGGCCTCAAGGTATCCCGGCTCTGTCTGGGTACGATGAACTTTGGTCCGAAGACGACCGAGGAAGAGTCATTCGAGATCATGGACAAGGCGCATGACCTGGGGATCAATTTTTTCGATACGGCCAATGTCTACGGCTGGAAGACCGGTGAAGGCTGGACCGAGCAGATCATCGGCCGCTGGTTTGCACAGGGAGGCGGCAGGCGGGAAAAAACCGTCATTGCCACCAAGGTCTATGGCAAGATGGGAGATTGGCCCAACCAATCCCGGCTCTCGGCCGTCAGCATTCGCAACGCCGTGGAAGGATCGCTCCGGCGCCTGCAAACAGATTACATCGACATTTACCAGATGCACCACATCGACCGCAACACGCCCTGGGAGGAGATCTGGCAGGCCATGGAGACACTGGTCCGGCAGGGAAAGATCCTGTATGTGGGCTCGTCCAATTTTGCGGGCTGGCACATTGCCAAGGCCAATGAGATCGCGAAATCCCGCCATTTCCTGGGGCTGGTCAGCGAGCAGTGCCTGTACAATCTCAAGGATCGCATGGTGGAGCTGGACGTCCTGCCTGCCTGTCGCGATTATGGACTGGGTGTGATCCCCTGGAGTCCGCTGGCGAGCGGCCTGCTGGCCGGGACCACCGGCAGGGAAGACACGGGCCGGCGTGGGGAAGAGGGCGTCTCCAAGGATATGGAAAAACATGCCGACCAGATCCGGCAGTATGAGGAGTTCTGCCAGCAACTGGGAGAAAAGCCCGCGGATGTGGCCCTGGCCTGGCTGCTGGCGAACCCGGTCGTAACGGCGCCGATCATCGGTCCGCGTACGATGGAGCAATTGACCGGCAGCCTGCGTGTGCTCGAGATCAAGCTTGGCAAGGAACAAATGGACCAGCTGGACGAGATCTGGCCGGGTCCGGGCGGCGAGTCGCCTGAGGCTTTTGCGTGGTAGTTGCGTAGATAAAAGAAAAAAGCAGCGCGAGAGGGTTGCAGGCGCAGTCGAAGCAATTCTGCTTCGACTGTTGTCTGTGCGCCCAGCATGGGCGTTGGCTAGAGAGTGAAAGACTCTTATGAGGGTTGGTTGCACCAATCATTAGTAGAAGGCAAGGGCGTCACCGTGAGGTGATGTCCGAAGGAAGCCGGAAGCAAAGCTGCGACCTGAGGAACACGAAGCGCATGAGAGGCTAGACGAACCGGGCGAGTTGGCAGACGACAGCAAAGCCCGATGCAACCAAGGGTTGGTCGAGTAAATGCGACAGGGATGCAGGGAAAGTCAACGTTCTTACCTGGGGAGACCTGTCATCGAGCCGAAGGCAACCCTGTTCGAGAGAGCAGGCTGAGATGGCAGGGGTCAGCCGAGGCCGTAGTACTGGAGTTTTTTTTCAGGAAGGGCCGAACAAG
>JBLMZU010000042.1:0-4157 GCA_050258995.1 Bacteroidota bacterium | reverse complement strand
CTTCCGCCATATGTGCAAGCCTGTTCTTCCGGTCATCCTGCGCGGCGCTCAGCTCCGGTGTGACGCGTCCTTCCAAAACCGCGGTCTGCAACAGGGCAGCTACTTTCTTATTATAGGGGATGAAGACGCCGGGGATGAGCACGATCATCAGGATCAGCAGAAGGTTGGAGACCAGCAGCCAGTTCCGGTCCGCTCCCTGCAAAAAGCCAAAGATGGGCCACTTTTGCATGACTGCCAGAACGATGCCGAACAGGATCATCAGGTTGCTCCCCGGAATGACCATGCTGCGATCCATGCTGCGATCCATGCGGACAGCTGCCTGGGTAAGTGAGGCGACTGTCGTTATATTTTCGCTTTTTGCGACAATGCCACGCACCAGCTGCCGGGCAAACATACCGCCGATTGTGATCGCGACCGCCGTGATGTGCAAATATTTCACAACCAGGTACCAGTTCATCTCTCCTCCTTCTACCTGTAAGGAACAGACGCCAGCCAGCTGGAAGGGATTATTTTGAGCCTGCTCTCGGTTGCCCAATCATTTCCCAGTTCCTGGCTTGTACCAGGGCAAACAACTTTGCGTCGGGGTGTACGGCGACGGGATGTCCCACCATGCCCAAGAGTCCAGTATCCGTGATTGAATCGGCGTAGGCATAACTGGCCTCCCAATCGATCTCGATCTTCCTCCTGGAAAAGAACTCGCGCGCATAAAGGTCCTTGTCAGTTCCTGTGATCACCGGGGGAACGATCCTGCCGGTGTAGCGGCCGCTTTCGAGTTCGACATTTGTTCCGACCACACCATCGGCCTTGTAATGATCTCCAAGGATTTCCAGCGTGGGAAGTAGCTGTGCGGAGACAAGAAGGACCGCGTGGCCTTTGGATTGGTGATCCCGCAGATGCTCAACCACCTCTGTCCGCTCCGTGGGAAGAAGGTAATCCCTGTACAAGCAATCGCCCAGGTCGCGGAATTCCTCCGTGCTCATGCCCTTGATCATCCAGGGCATCCGGGAGGTTAAGGGTCGATGGAATTGCTCATCCGTGATCAGCTTGAATTTGCGCAGGACGATCAGCGGCAGCAGGCTGGCGTAGTAGGCACGGACCGCGCCCTTGTGTCCCCTTTCTGAAGCGAATTTCATCAATCCCCGGCCATACTGGGCCGAATAAAGAGTACCATCGCAATCGAATAAGGCAGCAATTGTTCTCATGTTCCCTCCCCACTATCCAGGTGGTTTGATTTGTTTATGGCGTAGATAAAGAACGGCGTATATTCGCCTTCATCCACCCTCTTCTCATAGGTCATGCCCATCTTTTCGGCTACTCTCTGCGAGGCGATGTTATCCGGGTCGATCAGGCAGACGAGGCGGGGCAGCTTCAGCGCTTCGAGCCCATATTGGGAAATGGCCTTTGCTGCCTCGGTTGCCAGGCCCTGTCCCCAGTATGGGCGGGCGATGGTATAAGCCACCTCCACTTCGTGCTGGCCTTCAATTTCCCATGGAAGCAGGCCGCAGCGCCCGATAAATTTCCTCGAGGCTTTATGGGTGGTCGCCCACAGCCCAAGATCCGGATTTCTGGGATGGCCGTTCATGTGCCATTCCAGTTCCTCCCTGGCTTCTTCACGGGTACGCGGCGCGTCGGGGATGTACTTCGTGATCTCAGGATCGCAGTACAACGCCCAGAGGTCATCCAGGTCGGCCGGAACCTGACGGCGGAGGAGAAGGCGCGGTGTTTCAAGAATGGTTTTCATCGATATGTCCTTCCCTGCTCAAAGCAAGTTGAATCGCTGCCTCCATGTCCATGGCACGACCTTCCGTCCACAGAGAGCGAAACTCTTCCGGCGGGATCATGGATTGTAACTGGAGAAGTGCCCGGTCATATTCGAGGCGTTCATAGTCTGTCATCTGATTGCCCGTCTTCTCCCGGAGCGCGTCGGCGGCGCCGATCAGCCTGGTCGCTTTGTGCGGTTCCTCGTCCGCGATCGCCAGGAAGCCAAAGCATTCCAGCTGGTGAGAGATGGCGGCGCGGTTGCCGAAATCCTGCCATGTGGCCAGTGTTTGCACGTAAATGTCTCTGGCTCTCTGCAGATCGCCCATCTGCCGGGCAATATGGCCCAGCTCGCTCAGCATGATATTCTGGAAATTCCTGCTCTGCAGTCTCTCGAACACTTTCAAGCCATCTTCGATCAACTGCCTGGCGGTTTCATAATTCCCTGCGGCCCTTTCGCTCACACCCATACCCAGGAAAAACAATCCCGCCTGGAACGAGAGCGGTACATCTTTGATGATTTCCTTGAGCATGGCGAAATACTTATCCTTTTCCGCCACGTTACCCCGGGCGGCGGCCAGCCTGGCCATATTCTCGTATGCCATGCTCAAGCCCCACGAGTCCTGTACTTCGTGGGTAAATATGTCTAATGCCTCCTGGGCCGCCTCCGGTCCCCCGGGAAAATTGCCGAATGTCGTTGCGGTATAAAACATTCCCAGGCTGTAGCCCAAAATTAATTTATCTCCTATGGTGCGCGCGATGGCGATGGCTTCCTGCAGATCCTGGATCACCATCTGCATATCGCCCTGGCTCATACCGGCCAGGCCATGGGCAAACAAGGCCATGGCAATCAGCTTTTGACGATGCAGATGGACATCATCTTCCACTGGCGGTAAAGCTCTCACTTTTTCAAGCACCCTCTGGAGCAGGGCCAATCCCTCCGCCTGTTTATTCATCCAGCCGGAGAAGATGCAGTAATAAGCTGCCAGATGAAGCGTCTGTTCGAGATGACTGTCCATGCCCCACTCGATGGCAGCCCGGAAATTCTCGGCTTCATCCTCCGCCCGATAGCGCCAGATCACCATATCTGCAGAACGGAAAATATCCCATATCCTTTCGGACAGCCCATCGAAGTACTGGAAATGGCGGTCACGCGCCAGGGGTGCCTGCCTGGCATCGAAGAGCTTTTCGCGCGCATACTGGCGGATCGTCTCCAAAAGGAAATAGCGCATTTCATTTTCCCGCTCCTCGGTCACCACCAGCGATTTGTTGACCAGCTGTTCCAGGTTCTCCAGCGCGTTCGGATCCTGCGAAACGGCTTCCAGGGCATCCAGAGTCCAGCCGCCCACGAAAACCGAGGCAGTCCGGAAAAGAGCCTTTTCTTCTTGAGACAGCAGGTCATAGCTCCAATCGATCAGGGCGCGCAGCGTTTGCTGGCGGGGCAACGCGGTGCGGCTTCCCCCGACCAGCAGGCGGAACAGATCGTCGAGCCGGGCCGCGATCTGGTCCACGGACAGGAGCCGGGTCCGGGCCGCTGCCAGCTCGATCGCCAGGGGAATGCCATCCAGCCGGGCGCAGATCTGGGCGATGGCCGATTCGTTTTCCTGTGTTATGCGGAAACTGGAGTTGGCCGCCCGGGCGCGTTCTATAAATAGCTGCGTGGATTCGGAACGGACAAGCGAGGGAGTGTGATAGGCAACCTCGCCTGCGATGCCAAGCGCTTCGCGGCTGCTTGCCAGGATCTTCAGGTTTGGGCTTTGGCGGAGCAGGCTGTCTGCCAGCCGGGCGCAGGCCTCGATCAGGTGTTCGCAGTTATCCAGAATGAGCAATAACCGTTTATCCCGCAGGTAATCCATCACTTGGTTTGTGAGCGGAATACCGGGCAGTTCCAGCAGGCCAAAAATCTTGGCCATCGTTGGGATGATCTGTGTTGGGTCGCTGAGCGGCGCGAGCTCTAACATCCGGACGCCGTTGGGAAACGATGCGATCTCCTGGGTACCCACTTCAATGGTGAGACGGGTCTTTCCGGTTCCGCCCGAGCCGGTTAGGGTGACCATCCGGTTCTCCTCGATCAGTTTGCGGATCTCTTCGATTTCCTTTTCCCGGCCAATGAAGCTGGTCAATTGCAGAGGCAGATTGTTCGGGATCACATTTAGGGTCTTCAGCGCCGGAAATTCGCCTGGCAATCCTGGAACCCTGAGCTGAAAGATATGCTCCGGGCGGACCAGGTCCTTCAAGTGATGTTCTCCCAGGTCGAGCAGCGAGATGTTTTCCGGCAGGTGTTCGCGGGCTAATTCCCCGGTCACCGCAGAGAGCAGCGTCTGTTCGCCATGAGCAGCCGACATCAGGCGGGCCGCGCGGTTGAGGGATTGGCCATAGTAATCGCCATCCCGCATCTC
>JBLMZU010000041.1:0-9965 GCA_050258995.1 Bacteroidota bacterium | reverse complement strand
GGCGGTACACGATCCTGTCCAGGGTAAATGAACATATCTGCCATCCAGTACCCATAGTAGTAGCCATCCGTTGCACCGCACTCTCCTGGGATGGCCTCATACTGCCCGTTTTTGTTTGCATCCTCTCCCTTGAGTAGTGTATTCCCAAGGCTGGCGATCTTATTCACAATGGGCTCCATTTGAGAGCCGAAGGGCGTGTCGTTTAGCTGCAGCGCCAGTGTTAGGATCTTTTCGGTCCATCCGGTAACATTGGTCAGACAGATATTAACGTTTTCGGCGTTCTTCCGAATGTTAAGCGTGGAATCCGTGGCGTCGGCTGCGTTTTTGGAGTTCAGGATGGTCGCCTGCAGGTACCCCGGACTATTGCCGTTTGGAAGACTGCCAAAACCATCGCCTGCGTTATCAATATTTCCATCCCCGTTATAGTCTTTATACTGGTCACTCTGCTCGCCAACAATGGCGTTGATGACCTCCTCCGTCTTTTTGCGGAGGGTGGCCTCATCCTTGTTTTGATAGGCCTGAACAATTCCAACTTTGTAATTTGTGTCGTATGGATCGCCATTAATGGAGCGGTTGACATAGTTCACGTTGTACCACCACAGATTCTGCATCAGGGGACCCTTATCGGGAACCTGGTCGTAGGATACCAGGACCTTTTTCATCTCAACAAGGGCTTTCGGAGGCAGAACGGATGAATACAGAATGTCACCCGTTGGCTGTGTCACGCTGGTATCATCCTCTTCCAGGGTGATCATGAGCTGGTTGAACATGCTTAGGAAATTTTTCGAGTCTGGCTCGGTGATCGTCAAACGGCCGCTGCCGGTGCTGGCAAAGTCGATCTTTCCCAGATCACGGATGGTCCCATCCTCACCTTTGAACCAGGCCTCCAGGTGCTTCCCGTTTTCCGGTTGCTGGACCTTGGCCAAATTAATATCAGCCTTGTCAACATAGAAATCATTATCATCGAAACGCAGCCGGCCGACCGGTGCATTCAGATCCGGGGTGGCTGTGATAGCGGTGTTTGTGGGGTTTAACCTAAAGACCTGAACGAGCACGATCGCCAGGATAATCACCGCCAGGGCTTCGAGCCCAATACGCAGCCAGCGGTTCGCAGGGCGGCCGTTGTCGGGTGGTGGGGGTGGCTGTTTTCCGGCGTCTGCCGCCTCGCGGGCCAGCTGGGCAAGGTGAATGGTGCCTGGTGAGATGGTCTGCCCGTTGAACAGGGCATAGAACTCACTGGCAAGCTCGCCTGCGCTCTCATAGCGGAGGGCGGGATCTTTTGCCAGGGTCCGGTCCAGAATGGCCTGCAGCTCCATGGAGATGCCCGGGATGGGAGGCAGAGGCTCGTTGATATGCTTCATGAGCATGCCGAAGGTAGTGTCGGCCTGGAAGGGGACGGTGCCGGCGAGCATCTCGTACAGCATGATGCCAAGAGAATAAATATCGGAGCGCTTGTCGACCTTTTCGCCGCGCGCCTGTTCGGGGCTCATATAGGTGGGTGTGCCGGAAACGGATCCTGCCGTGGTATGCATGGTGGAATCCAGCAGTCGCACCAGTCCAAAATCGGTAAGAACCGGCTCCGCATCCTCCGGCAGGGGTTCCTCCAGGCGCACTTCGCCAGTCTTCGAGCGCAGTAGGACATTGGCAGGCTTAATGTCGCGGTGGACAACACCGCGAGCGTGGGCATAGTCCAGCGCGCTGGCCAGGGAACTCAGGATGTGTGCAACCATGCCGATGGGCATGCGCTGCTGGTTGTCATGCAGGGATTTTAGATAGAGTGCCAGCGAGGGACCCGGGATGTACTCCATGACCAGGTAGGGATTCTCCTCAACGACATCGTAGTAAAACATCTGAACGATGTTCGGATGGCGAAGACCCTCGATCACCTGTGCTTCCCGCCGGAAACGTGCCAGCTGCTCGGAGTCTTTTTCAAGCATACCCCGCATGACTTTGACAGCAACTTCACCGATCGAATCGTGGGTGCCCGTATATACCTCGGCCATACCCCCTCGAGCGATCAGGCGATTGATGTGAATGCTTCCGAGTTCTCTGCCTTCCCAATCTGGCATACGGAAATTATAACCGACATTAACCCACAGCCCGTGTATAATCTCATGACAAAATACTTGAGGAAATTGTGGCTAACTCATTGGAATTGCAAATTGGGAGACTTCTTCACGACCGCGGGTTGAGACTTGCCCTGGCTGAGTCGTGTACGGGCGGCCTGGTCGGGGATCGGATCACCGATCTTCCCGGGTCATCTGAATATTTTTGGGGCAGTGTGGTCGCCTATGCTTATGAGGCCAAGGTCGCTTTGCTGGGTGTCTCCTGGGATACCCTGAATACCCGCGGGGCCGTCAGCTCGGAGACGGTCCTGGAGATGGCTCGCGGCGCCCGCAGGGTCCTGGCGACCGACATCGCTGTTTCGATTAGCGGCATCGCCGGCCCGGGCGGCGGGACCCTGGAAAAGCCGGTCGGCACGACGTGGATCGGCCTGGTCGCCTCCGATGGGGAATGGACGCGGCAGTTCCAGTTCGCAGGGGACCGCCAGCAAAACAAGAGCTCCGCAGCCGATGCGGCCCTGCAGATCCTCCGGGATTATCTGCTGGGGGACTTGTAACAGACGGTTTCCTTGCGGGATGAATGAGAGGCACCATACGAATTTCGGTTACAATTAAATTATTACGTTGGGGGCAAAAATTATTTTATTGTTATTATGGATACATTTAAGGTACGCGAGTTACTCATTGGGTTATACGGTCAAGGTGCGGGTGGTTCTGTTTTTGAGCAAATTCTTCAACTTATCGATCATTTCCACACCCGCAGTCCAGCATTGCACCCGGGGGGATTGGATCAACGCGACGCCATCCTGATCGCATATCCTGATCAGATCCAACAAATGGATCGAACGCCACTTGCCGCACTAGCGGATTTTTGCCGCGCCCGCCTCACAGACGCCATAACGGGAGTCCACATTCTTCCGTTTTACCCGTGGACCTCCGACGATGGCTTTTCGGTGGTCGATTACAAGGAGGTTGATCCACGATACGGCGATTGGGACGATATTCAACGGCTTGGCACGGACTTTAAATTGATGTTCGATGCGGTGATCAATCATGTTTCGGTGCAGAGCGCCTGGTTTCAATCTCTGCTGCAGGGGGACAGGTCACATCGTGAGTACTTCATCATCCCCGCCGACAGCGATGACCTCTCACAGGTTGTGCGGCCGCGTGCCTTGCCGCTGCTGACCCAATTCAATACCACCCAGGGCGTCCTGAAGGTTTGGACGACCTTCAGCTCCGACCAGGTGGATCTGAACTATTCCAACCCCAGATTGCTGCTGGAAGTCCTGGATGTGCTGCTCTTCTATGTCTCTCAGGGCGCAGACTTCATCCGCCTGGACGCGATCGCTTATCTTTGGAAGGAACCGGGAACAACCTGCATCAGCCTGCCCCAGACGCATGCGATCATCCAGCTCTTTCGCGCCGTGCTGGATGAGGTGGTGCCGCATGTCCTGCTGATTACCGAGACGAATGTGCCGCATGATGAGAATATTTCCTACTTTGGAAGCGGTACCAACGAGGCCCATATGGTCTATAACTTTTCCCTGCCGCCGCTGGTACTGCACGCCTTTCTATCTGGTACCGCGGAAATCCTATCGCGCTGGGCCCAGGGCCTGGAACTGCCGGAAGGAGCCACTTTCTTCAACTTCCTTGCTTCACATGACGGGATCGGTCTGAATCCCCTGCGTGGCATCCTGCCCGAGGAGAAGATCGACGAGCTCGTTGATCGTATACGTTCACATGGCGGACTCGTCTCGTTAAAAAATCAACCCGATGGCACTCAACGTCCCTATGAGTTGAATATCAATTATTTCGATGCGCTCAATGATCCCTTCGCGGCCGAACCTCTTGCCACCCAGGTGGATCGCTTTGTGACGGCGCATGCCATCCTGCTGGCGATGCGCGGTGTGCCTGCCATTTACTTTCATAGCCTGGTGGGCTCACGCAGCTGGCGCGAAGGCGCGCTGGCAACCGGGCACAACCGGACCATCAATCGCAAAAAACTGCAGAAGGCAGAGCTGGAGGCGCTGCTTTCCGTTCCTGATTCGATCCCGTCGCAGGTGTTTCAACGTCTCCACAGGTTGCTCCGGGTACGGCGTGAACACCCCGCTTTTCATCCTTATGGGTTTCAGGAGGTGATCGTTACTGTACCGGAGATCTTTGGCATCCTTCGTACATCTCCGGGCGGCGATAAAAAAATATTATGTCTTCATAACACGAGCAATCACGAAGCACGCATCAATTCATTTGAAACATGGAGGTTCGATCTCCTGGAGAATCGTCATCTTCACCTGGATGGCCCGGTCTCCATCCAGCCTTATCAAACCAGATGGCTCGTTGAAACTAAGGATTAAACATGCTCAGCTCCTCATCCATCTTTCCTCCCCGGCGTATCGGATTTGTCTCCACGCGCTTTAGCACGAATGATGGTGTTTCGCTTGAAACACATAAATGGGCCCATGTCCTGGAGGGCCTCGGCCACCAGATGTTTTACTTTGCCGGTTTGTGTGACCGCCCGCCTGAGGTCAGTTATGTTGTGCCTGAGGCGCATTTCGATCACCCTGAGATCCGTGAGCTCAATGATATTGCCTTTCGCTTGAAGGTCCGTCCGTTCCAGGTGACACGCCGCATGCGGGAGCTGCAGTGGATCATCAAGCAGCACCTGTACAAGTTCATCGAGCAGTTCAACATTGAACTGCTGATCGTTGAGAACGCGCTGTCGATTCCGATGAACATCCCGCTGGCGCTGGCGCTGACCGAGCTGATCGCCGAAACGGGGCTCCCGACGATCGGGCACCACCACGATTTTTCCTGGGAGCGCAAGCGTTTTCTGATCAACTGCGTTGGCGACTACCTCGACATGTCCTTCCCGCCGCGGCTGCCGACCATCAAGCATGTCGTCATCAACTCGCTTGCCGCCAACCAGATCGCCCGCAGGAAAGGGGTGGGCTCCACCGTCATCCCCAACGTCATGGATTTCGACCACCCGCCCGCGCCCCCGGATGAATACACAGCAACGCTCCGCGCCGACCTTGGGATCGCGCCCGACGAATACTTTTTTCTGCAGCCAACGCGGGTGGTGCGGCGCAAGGGGATTGAGCATGCCATCGAGCTGGTTAAGCGGCTGGGCGTGAAATCGCGCCTGGTGATCTCGCATGAATCCGGCGATGAGGGCGATGAGTACAAGAACCATGTCCGCAGCTTTGCAGAGCTGTTTGGCGTCAACGTGCTCTTCTCGTCGGATGTGATCGGGGTCGCGCGCGGAACCACCTCCGATGGCAGAAAGATCTATTCGCTGGAGGATATTTATCCCTATTGTGACATTGTGACCTATCCCTCCATTGTGGAGGGATTCGGGAATGCATTTCTGGAAGCCATCTATTTCCGCAAGCCGCTGGTGGTCAATAACTACACCATTTATTCCACAGATATCGACCCGAAGGGTTTTAAGGCCATTCAGTTCGAAGGTTTCATTACCGAGGAAACGGTCAAACATGCGAGAGCTGTATTGGATCATCCGGAACTGGCCCAGTCCATGACCGAGCATAATTACAACCTGGCGAAAAAATTCTTTTCCTACAGGGTGCTGGAGCAGCACCTGCAGGCCATGCTGATCTCTTTCTTCGGCGAGGGGTACGGCGGATAAAGGATGAAAATTATTTTGCTGCACTACTCCGCGCCGCCCATTGTGGGAGGTGTGGAAAGCGTCATCGGGCACCATGCCCGTCTGATGGCGGATGCCGGGCATGAAGTATGCATTGTGGCAGGACGCGGAGAACAGACCGATGAGCGCATTGGATTTGTCTCCCTTCCGCTTGTGGATTCGCGCCATCCGGTTGTTTCTTCCATCAAGGCGAGGCTGGACCAGGGAATCGTCCCGGATGAATTTTCCCACTATGTGGCGGAGCTTACCCAGGCACTGCAGGAAGTGGTGGCCGGTGCAGACTGTGTCATCGCTCACAATGTCTGCTCGCTGAATATGAATTTGATCCTGACCGCGGCTCTAAGAAACATCTCCGGGGGGATGCAGCAGTCGCGGCTCATCCTTTGGCATCACGACCTTGCCTGGACCACGCCACGTTACCGCGCCGAGCTACACGCTGGCCATCCCTGGGATTTGCTGCGGACGGCCTGGCCCGGGGTGGATCAAGTGACGATCTCCCGCTTCAGGCAGGACGAGCTGGCAGCGCTCATGGGCATCCCGCCTGAATCGATCTGGGTCATCCCCAATGGCGTCGATGTGCCGCGCTTTTTGAAATGGGAGCCTCTCTCTACGGACCTGGTGGAACGACTGGACCTTTTGAATGCCTACCCGATCCTGCTTCTCCCGGTTCGCATCACGCCTCGCAAAAACATCGAGCTGGCGATCGAGGTCCTGGCCGTGATGCGGGCTACAAGACCCCGGGCTTCGTTGATCATCACAGGACCCCTGGGCCCTCATAACCCGGCGAATGTGAAGTATTTTGAGAAATTGAAATCGTTGCGTGAAAAACGATCGCTCGATGGGAATGTGCTTTTTCTTGCCGAACTGGCTCCAGGGTATCTGCCGGATGAAGTGATCAGTGATTTTTACAGCCTGGCGGATGCACTATTGCTGCCGAGCCGCGAAGAGGGATTTGGGATCCCGCTGCTGGAGGCGGGCCTGGCAGGGATGCCGGTCTTTTGTGCCGATATCCCTCCGTTGCGGGATATTGGATTGAATTATGTAAATTATTTTTCTCCGGATGGATCGGCCTCGGACATCGCGTCCACGATCCTGGAGCATCTATCCTCGAGTCCGTTGTTTGAGTTTCGCACCCATGTCCGCTCGCACTATACCTGGCGCGAAATATACAGCAAGCAGATCGACCTGCTTGTTAGAAAGGGTGTGGGATGAATAGAACGTATCAAAGAAACATGTTTCGCAAGATCCTGGTGCCCATGCTCAATGGGTGCAAGTTCCAGGATGCCTTGCAGGTGGCCCAGGGAATTGCATCCAAAGAATCCATCAGGCTTGCCGGGATCGTGGTTGTTCCGGAGGAGAGCAGTTTGAGCTCTGGTGCCCTCCCTGCCCAGGAACTGCGCAAGGAACTGCGCCAGATCAAAAGTAAACAGCAGATCAGTCACCTGGAAGTGATCCGGGTCACGCACAATTCCTGGGATGAGTTGCAGAAGATCGTTCGAGAGGAAAAGCCGGACCTGCTGGTCCTGGAGGTCGGCCACTGCCAGTTATTCGGCCGTTCGATCCACGAACTGTTGAAGGATGCGCCGTGTAATGTGGTGGTGGTGTGCGGCGTCATGCCTCCAAAAATGGACCAGGTCCTCATCCCGATCCGCGGCGGTCCGAACGCCGAGCTGGCACTGCGCCTAGGATTATCATTGGCCCGCCACGCAAATGCAAGCATCCATACCCTGCATATCATCCCCAAGACACCGAGTCCCTCGCGGGATGTTGCCTTCCATGGTTTACAGCGTGTGCTAAATAACCTGCCCGAAGTCAATCGGCAGCTTTTGCAAACGAACGATCCCACTTCCGCGATCCTGCTGGCCTCCAAGGAATACGATGTCAGCATCCTGGGCGCGACAACGTTTTCCAGGAATGCGTCTGAAGGCCTGGGGGAGGTGGCTGAAACCATTTTGCGGGAAAAATCGAAAGGTCTCCTGATCGTAAAAGTATTTAACCCGGCTTCCACCAACATGGAGAGTGAATTCGTCGGTCAGACCGCCATCTCGGTGCTGGTGGACAAATGGTTTGCGGAAAATACATTCAACGCCCACGAATTTTCAGACCTGAAAGAGCTTCTGGCCCTCAAGCAGAAGCAGAAGGTTACGATCAGCCTGGCGCTGCCGGCGCTCAACGAAGAGGAAACGGTCGGTAAAGTGATCACGGCGGTGAAGCATGAGCTGATGGACCATATCCCGCTGCTGGACGAGATCGTGCTGATCGATTCAAATTCCACGGATCAGACCCGCGAGATCGCGAAGGAGCTCGGCATCCCGGTTTATATCCACCAGGAGATCCTTCCCCAGTACGGCGCCAGGGCGGGCAAGGGGGAAGCGCTTTGGAAAAGCCTGTATGTGACCCGCGGCGATATCATCCTGTGGATCGATACTGATATCGTGAACATCCATCCGCGATTCCTGTATGGATTGTTGGGGCCTCTTCTGCTCCGCCCGGATCTTCTCTTTGTCAAGGGATTTTATCGCCGGCCGATCAAGCTCAATGGAAAGAGACAATCGACCGGCGGCGGGCGCGTGACCGAGCTGACGGCGCGCCCATTGTTGAACCTGTTCTATCCGGAGCTTTCCGGAGTGATCCAGCCTCTTTCCGGTGAATATGGCGGGCGCAGGTCTGCACTTGAAGAGATGCCTTTTTCATCCGGATATGGGGTGGAGACGGGACTCCTGATCGATATCTTCGAGAAGTTCGGCGTGAAGGCCATTGGCCAGGTGGATCTGCAGGAACGAGTCCACCACAACCAGCAGCTGGAGAGCCTTAGCAAAATGTCCTTTGCCATCATCCAAACAGTGGTACGCAGGCTCGAGCGCAGATACGAGCGTAACTTCCTGGAGGACGTCAACAAGACCATGAAGATGATCCGCTACGACAAGGATGTACTATACCTGGACGTAAATGAAATAGCCGAACTGGAGCGTTCGGCTATGGTGGAGATCCCGGAATACTGTAAGAGGGAAAAGAGTTAAGCAGACATCGACGACGTGATTGGTGTGTAGCCGGCATTTTGCCAATGCCGGCTACACTTTTTAATCTTGCGCGAATGTATCGATTAATAATCTAAAGTTACCGCCCACCGGATACAGGATCGGGCAGGTGCAGCCGCGCTTCTTGTATTCATTCACCTTGGCTATTGCCTCTTCCGGCGTCCCGGAAGCGGTGATGCGATGAACCAGGTCATCCGGAACCAGATGCTTGGCCTTGTTAATCTGTTCCTTGGTGGCAGGCCAGCCCAGGATCGACTGGATCTCCTGGATCACTTCCTGGGAAACGCCCGAAGCCTTGGCGATGTGCGGCTGCTGGGCAAGATACTGGCAAAGCAGGCCCTTGGTATGGTCGATGGCCGTATCATGGTCCTTGTCCACCGAGCAGACGATCAGCTGCGGGCGGTCGAAGTCTTCCAGCTTGCGGCCAGATTTTTCCAGCCCCTTGCTGAGCAGCTCCAACGCGGTGTCGTTGTATTCCGGGGGAACACAGTAATTGAGCACCACCCCATCGGCGATCTCGCCGGTCAGTTCCATCATTTGGTCTCCGGTGGCGCCGATCATGATCGGGATGTTGCGCGGCTCACGCCGGCCATGGACCACGTCCAGCTCGATCCCTTCGACATTGTGGAACTCCCCGTGGAAGGTCACCCGCTCCATGTTCAACAGGCGCTTCATTACATCAACGGTCTCGCGCATGGCGGTCAGCTGTTTGCGGCGCTTGATGCCCACATTGCTCGCCAGCGGGTCCCACCAGGCGCCAATGCCGCAGATGACGCGGTTGGGGGCCAGGTCATCCAGGGTGAGGAAAGTGGCAGCCAGCAGACCGATGTTACGGGTCCAGTTGTTGATGACACCCGAGCCGACTTTCAGTCGATCGGTGACGGCGGCATAGGCAGCCATCGGGACGATCGCGTCCCGGACCAGGCGTGATTCAGCCTGCCAGACGGCCTCAAAGCCCTTCGCCTCGGCGTAACGCGCGTAATCCAGACCGTCTCTCAGGTCATGAGAATCCTGCAGGTACAGTGCTACTCTTTCCACGTTGAAAATCCTCCGTTTATGAGATGTTGGCGAAAATGTTGTTGGTTCTTGGAAATGGGAAGGTCTAAAATCCAGGCTCAATATCGATCGGAATAGGTAGGTGCTGGCATTATACCTGAAAGTGGATACTATCTCTCTTGTTCGGGACTTTTTACCAAAATC
>JBLMZU010000040.1:0-5274 GCA_050258995.1 Bacteroidota bacterium | reverse complement strand
CCCGCCCGTCACGGCAAAGACCGGCAGCGGCTCGGCCTTGCCCTTGACCTGCAGCGGCGGGCGCGGCTCGAACGTGAACTGATCGATCACGGCCTGGTGCACAAAATTGCTGATCAGGACTTCCCCTTCGCCTGCCAGGGTCATCAGCCTGGCCGCCAGGTTGACGGCGTCCCCGAGTGCTCCAAAGACCTTGCGCGTTTCGCCGCCATAGGCGCCCACGCGCATGATGCCCTGGGCGATGCCCACCTGCAAGCGGAGGGATGTTGTATTCTTTAATTCCAGCGCTGTCTTCACCGCCCGCAGCGCGTTATCCTCATGGGTGCTCAAGGCCCCAAAATTGACATAGGCATAACTGCCCTTGTCCCCGATGGTGATCTGGAGCAGCATACCGTCGTGCCCCCCGGCTGCCTTTTGCAGGCGTTGGACAAACTCGTCCAGCTCGGACTCGGCCGCATCCGATTCATAGTCGATGCCCATAAACCGTACGAACAGTGCCACACACGGGCGGAACTTGGTGAGGAAGGAGTCCTGCCCATATTGTTCGCTCTCGAACACGGCGTAGGGCATCCACGGCATCAATTTCGTGGGCGGCGGCATGCGCAGCATGGTGGGCAGGGACGGCGCTGCATCCAGGGCATGGAAGCTGGTGACGACCGCAAAGCGCTCCCCTGTTTCCTCATCCCGGCGCCATTCCCGGACCGTGATCGAATCGCCCAGCAGGGTCACGCTGGCTTCATCCAAAAGGATCTCGCCTTTTCCAGCGTGATGTTCGGCTGTGGACGTGCGGGTCACGGTCGCGCCTGCCAGCGCATCGAACTTCATGATCTCAGGGTCGCCGGCCACAAAGCGCCTAGCGGTCCCAGAAGCGATGGTCACCTTCAGGGTCAGGGCGACCGCATGGTTGCCCACCTGGATGGACTCGAAGCTCCGGATGGCGGCCTGCAGCCCGAACGCGCTCGCCGCGGTGCGCGGGGCTGCGCTTCCATGCATTTCATCGAACCAGCACAGGATCGCATCCCCGGCGAAGGAGATGACGCTGCCGCCGCACGTTTCGACGGCGGCGATGAGCGCCGAATAGACCGTCTCCAGGTGGCGGGTGAGCTCTTCGCTGCCACGCCGTGGGCCGTATTGATCCTGCAAAGACTCCGTCAGGGGCGTGAAACCGGAGATGTCTGCAAAGAGGGCCGAGCCCGACGTCCGGTCGGGCAGTGGCGTATTGTTGGCGAGCGCCCGCAGTCTGTCCTGGGGGAGATAGGGATGGATGGTCATCGATGTTCATTCCCTCGCCGATACAGATTTTATTGCTTCGGGATGCTTTTCCCAAAGCAGCTCACTGAATAAAAAGATGGTACTTCACGTTCAACTTCCCACCGCTTGCACATCCAGCATACTCTTAAGATACTCCATGTTCGATTGCTTCTGAGCATCAAACAGGTGACGGGCAGAACAGGTGAAGTAGCGGTGATGTTCCAGAAACCTGAGCTGCGAGGAATACCAGCCCTCATCGCTATAGAGCCTGCCGGAGAGGGCGAATTCCTCCCGCAGATCCCGGTTGCGCTGCTTGAAATTTACGCTGCCCAGTGTCGCCAGGTCGGCATCTGCCAGGATCGAATCGATAAGGTTTTGCGGCGCCTGGGGCAGCGCCGTCGCCAGGATTGCCCAGCGGACGATCTCCACTTCCTGTTTTTTGTAACCGAACGCGGGCAGGACCTGCCCTGCCAGGCGCGCCCCGATCAATTCATGATAGAGGGCCTGTTCCACAAAGCCGAGATCGTGGAACCAGGCAGCCGTCAGCAGCAGATAGAGGGGACTGCCGTGCATCCCCTCGGCGGCGGCGATCCTCTCCGCCGCCGGGACCACCTCCTCGCGCGTATGCACGATCCCATGGTAGGGAAGGGAAGGAGGAAGCTCGCCTTCCAGGCGCTTTTCCGCATACCCCCTGGCTTGCTCAAACATTTTTCTGTTCATGGATGCCCCTCATCTGTTTCGACCCACGCGCTTGTTCTGCTCACAAATTGCAAAGGTGGCTGTTTACCCGATAAGTATTCCTGCCGTTTCCCCACCGATAAACCCGGGTGCCGGGTGTTTGAATCCGGTACTGCTCGTATTGGCAATCCGACCTGCAAACTTTGAGTGCCCCTCAACGATATCGCTTGCACGCCAGTCTTTATTTTACCGTTATAATGGAAAACAATACCAGCTTTTACAAATAGAGTCGATTGCCTTTATTGGAGAATCTCAGCCTGCCGGGGAAAGGAAGGGCTGCAAACTGTTCCCCAACCCCGCAGTGAGTCCGGCAACAAGAGGGAGCATATGGGCAAAGCGAATCGACTTGCTGCAATCCTCAAAATCGAGCGCGGGGAGGAGACATTAATTGGCTCCCTGATTGTGTTCGCCTGTATATTGGAAGTCGAGTTCATCTTCCAGGAATCCGCGGCATTTGGCCTTTTCCTGGAAGGGTACGGGTCGCAGGGGCTGCCGTATTCCTACATCGTCATCGCCGTCGTTGCCTCTTTCATTACGTTTCTTTACATCAAGCTGGGGGAGCGGGTCTCCTTCTCCACGGCTGTCAGGCTCGGTCTTGCTTTTACGGGAGTGATCAGTCTTGCCGCCTGGCTGGGTCTGAAGTCTCCATATTCTCATTCTGTTTCATTTTTTCTCCCTCTTCTGTACGATGTCTCTGTAACCATCGGGGTTGTGATCGTCTGGCAGCTGGCAGGACGTTTTTTCAATTTTCAGCAGACCAAACGATTATTGCCGCTGCTTATCGGAGTCCCCTGGCTGGCAGATGCTTTTGGTGGACTGATGGTTGAGCCTGTGGTGGCCTTGATCGGGGTCACGAATATTTTCCTGCTGGCGGCCTTTCTCATCAGCATGGCGACCTGGCTCGTCCACAGGATCATGAAAACACATCTTGAGGAGGAGGTTCCCCAAATCGAGGCGCGACAGAACGATCAAAGGGGTGGCAGATCGAAAAGTTATCTTCGAAATCCCTATGTCCTGTTGCTTTTCACCTATGTCCTGCTGTGGTGGATCGCCTATTACTTCCTGGATACGATTTTCGCAAACCGCGCCACCGCTCAGTTTGCCGATGTCGCTCAATTATCTGCATTCCGTGGACGCCTGTGGGCTATTATTTCAATCATTGGACTCATCTCGTCCCTCCTTCTTTCCAGCCGGATCATCGGGCGCTTTGGCATCCGGATCGGGTTGTTAATCGAGTCGCTGTTCGTTGCCATGCTGGTTGGAAGTTTGGCAGTGACGGGGGGACTGAATGGAACGGTTTTTGTTGTATTCCTGCTGGCAACCTCTGCCAAGCTGGTCAATGCCGCCCTTGGTTTTTCACTCTCCTCGACTGCCAAGGGTATCTCGTTTCAACCTCTCCCCGATACGATACGGGGCAATGTCCGGGCGACTGCAACCGGGATCATCACACCGGTTGCCAGCGGGCTGGCAGGACTGAGTCTTCTGGTATTGATACAGGGATTTAAATTCACATACCTGGAACTGTCCTATGTCTACCTGGTGATCGCAGCAGGCCTGCTGGTCGTGATCTTTGTGTTTGGGGGAAGATATGTAACGGCGCTCACCCAGGCGATCTCCAGGCGCCACCTGGGAGAGGCGGTCGACACCCTGGCAGATCCGGCCAGTGTTGGGCTCTTGAAAAAATACCTGCACGATCCAAGACCCGGCATGGCGCTATTCGCCCTCACCAGGCTGGAGTCCCTGGACCCGGGATCGGTGAAGCAGGCACTTCCCCTGTTATTGGTACACCCGGCCTGGGAAGTACGCCGTGAAGCGTTTTCGCGTGTGGAACGACAGCGACTGCAGTCGGCATCTGAGGCCGTATGCAGCCGGTTGGAGGTGGAAAGCGTGCCGCAGGTGAGAGAAGCCGGCCTTCGTGCCCTGGGCGCGGTAACGGAGTCCGGCTCGTGTTCAGCCCTGGATGCAGCACTTCACGAAACCGACCTTTGTGTGCGGCGAGGTGCACTGGTTGGATTATTGAAATATCACGAGTCAAAAGGTGCGGAACAGACCCTGCTCAGTTTGCTTACCTCCGACTTATCCGAGGACCGCATCCTGGCGGCGCAGGTGTTGGGAGAGCTCGATACACCCAGGTTCCTGCCCATGTACGAAACCCTGCTGCAGGATCCGGAAGTTCAGGTGAAGGACGAGGCATTGAGGGCGGCTGCACAGTCCCGGCTGCCTGCCCTGCATCCCCTTTTGATCGAAGCCTGTGAATCTCCCCAAACCAGCCGGGCGGCTTCCCTGGCCCTGCTTTCCATTGGTCCGGAGATTCTGCCTCTTTTGGAAACATCCTTCCTGCAGGAGGATGCACCCCGCAGGCTGCTCCTGGCGCTGCCCAAAGTAATTGGCCGCATCGGAGGAGCCCGGTCTCATACAGTACTACTATCCAGGCTGGATTCACCGGATGGCGAGCTCCGCTCACAGATCCTGGCAGCCCTCAGTGAAGCCAGGTTCCGTGCCATTGATTCGGATGGCATCTATCAGGCGATCTACAGGGAGGCCGGGGAGATCGCCTGGGTGAATGCGGCAGAGGTCGACCTCGAAAATTGCAACCGGGCAGGCATCCTGTCTTCCGCTTTGAAGCAATGTATCCAGGCATCACGGGAACGTGTGCTCTATCTTCTGTCCTTTATATTGGATTCCCATTCCATTCTACAAACGCGGGATGCATTTCTCAGCGGGTCGGGGGCGGATGTGGACTATGCACATGAGATCCTTGAAGTCCAGCTCCCTTCCCAACAGAAGCAGGTTATTCTGCCACTGTTTGAGCAGCTCTCCGCACAGGATCTGTCAAAGCGTTTGTCTCCCCTTTTTCCCCAGCAATCTCAGCGGCCCGAAGAACGCCTGCAGCGCTTGATCGGCAGTGCCCACGCGAACCAGCTGAATGACTGGGTGAGGGCCTGCGCCGTGTATACGGCGGTCCAGCTGGATGCACGGTCCTGCCTCGAACAGATCCGGGAGGCAGGTGTCGGGTCTGAAAAGCTGATCCAGGATACCGCCTGCTGGGCCATCGATACCTTTCAAAACAAAAATCAAGGAGGTAGGAAAACCATGCTTTCCATTATCGAAAAGGTGCTCATCCTGAAGACTGTCAATATGTTCAGCCGGACGCCGGACGATGTGCTGGCCGACGTGGCCGACCTGCTCGATGAAATGGCTGTACCGGAAAACACGACCATTTTCAACAAGGGAGAGATGGGCGACAGTATGTATATTATTGTGGACGGCAAAGTGCGCGTCCATAGC
>JBLMZU010000039.1:0-11238 GCA_050258995.1 Bacteroidota bacterium | reverse complement strand
CGCAGAAATCAGGTGGCAGGCACGCTCTCAGGTGGTGAACAGCAAATGCTTGCCATGGCGCGGTCCATGATGACTCATCCGCATGTGCTGTTGATGGACGAGCCTTCCATGGGTCTTGCCCCCGTGCTGGTGGAAACCATTTTTGAGACCATCCAGCTGGTGAACAAGCAGGAGGGCACGACCATGCTGCTGGTGGAACAGAATGCCCAGATGGCCTTGAGCGTGGCAAACCGTGGATATGTCCTTGAAACGGGCAATATCGTATTAAGCGATAACGCAGAAAACCTGCGCACCAACGAGAGTGTCCAAAAAGCGTATCTCGGTATCGAATAACGAGTCACAGCCTAGATCGAAGCGCAGAGGTAAAATAACTTCCTCTGCGCTTTTTCATACCTGTTGCCTGTTTTGGAATTACCGCTTGTCTTAAATTAAGAGGATGTTCAGGGCACTTCGCCCAAAGGATGTGGAGATGCTAATTCTTACAGCAGATGAAGTTCGCAAAGCACTGCCGATGAAGCAGGCGATCGAGGCAATGAAGCAAGCCTACGCCTCCCTCTCCGGCAGGACGGCGCAGGTACCGCTCCGGACGCGCCTGCCCATCCCGGGCAGCGAGGCGCTCAGCCTGTTCATGCCCGCCTACGTCAGCTCGCAGGACGGAGATGCGCTGGCCATCAAAATTGTCTCGCTGTTCCCGACCAACCCCCCCCGCGGACTGGCCTACATCCAGGCAGCCGTGCTGGCCTTCAACCCGGGGACAGGCCAGGCCATTGCCCTGCTGGAAGGAAGCTCGCTGACCGCCATCCGCACGGGGGCCGCAAGCGGGGCCGCGATCGATCTATTGTCGCGCCCGGAAAGTAAAACGGTCGCAGTCTTCGGCGCGGGTGCCCAGGGACGCACTCAGCTCGAAGCCGCCTGCACGGCCCGCAAAATCGAGACGGCCTTCATCTACGATGCAGACCTGGCCAAGGCAGCCTTGTTCGCGGCCGAGATGGAAGAGAAGGGGTTCGTCAAAAACGTCCGGATCGCTGCCAACTCGCAGGAGGCAATTCAAAACGCGGATATGATTTGCACAGCCACCACATCGCTGAAACCCGTCTTTGAGGATGCTTTTGTAAAACCGGGGACACATATCTCTGCAGTCGGTTCCTACACACCCGAAATGCAGGAAATCCCCGCGGAAACCCTGCAGCGCGCAAAGGTGTTTGTCGACTCCCGCTCCGCCTCCCTGGAGGAAGCCGGCGATCTGATCCAGCCGATGCGCGCAGGTCTCTTTGGCGAAGATCACATCTGCGGTGAACTGGGGGAAGTGGTGCTTGGGAAGGTTGCCGGAAGACAATCCATGGACGAGATCACTTACTTTAAATCCGTGGGCGTTGCCGTGCAGGATGCAATGGCAGCACAGGTTGCATTGAATAATGCCCGTAAAATGGGCATTGGGAAAGATGTAGATTTTTAGTTGAGGAGCCCAGGGACAAACCATTGGACTCCGGGAGAGGGCATATGAACCTACCAACCACAGCAGACATTGTAATCGTCGGGGGCGGCGTTATGGGAGCCAGTGCGGCCTACCATCTCGCAAAGTGCGGGGTAAAGAATGTTGTTCTCCTGGAAAAGGAGGAGTTCTTCGGAACAGGAGCGACCGGGCGGTGCGCTGGCGGGGTGCGCTACCAGTTCTCCACGGATATCAACGTCAGGCTGTCCATCGAAAGCCTGCCCATGCTCGAGCGCTTCAAGGAGGAGATCGGGCAGGATGTCAACTACCGAAAGTGCGGTTATCTTTTGATCGCCACCAATGAGGCGGATGCGGCGACGTTCAGGCATAATGTCAAGCTGCAGAACGATCTTGGGGTGGGGACCGACCTCCTGAGCGGAGACGAAGTCAGAGCCAGACTGCCGTTGATGAAGTTTGAAGATGCCATTGTGGGAACCTGGAATCCGCAGGATGGCCTGGTCGACCCCAACAGTGTTGTGGCGGGATATGTCAGCGCGGCGCAGAAGCTGGGGGTCAAGGCATTGACAAATACAGAAGTGACCGGGATCCGCGTCAGCGGGGATCTAATCGAGGCCGTGGAGACAAACCAGGGCGTAGTCCAGACCCGGATGGTGCTTAACGTTGCGGGTCCCTGGGCGGGGCGGATCGGTGAGATGGCCGGGGTCAAGATCCCGATCGTTCCCATCCGCCGGCAGTGGTTCACCACAAATTTGCTGAAGGAAGTGCCGGAGGATTTCCCGTTCGTGATCGACTTTGCCCAGTCGCTGTACTTCCACCGTGAGGGAGATGGATTGCTGATCGGCATGAGCAACCAGAGTGAGAAGCCCGGCTTCGACCAGAACGTGGACGAGGAGTTTGAGTTCGTGAATCTGGAGGCCGCCATCGAGCGCATGCCTCTACTCGAGCGCGCCAGCCGTGCCTCCCATTGGGCCGGCCTGTATGAGGTCACTCCCGATGCCCATCCCATCTTTGGTGGCTGCGACCTGAAGGGCTTTACCATCTGCGCCGGATTTTCAGGCCACGGCTTCATGCACGGACCGGTCGCCGGCAAGCTGATGACGGAGTACATCGTGGACGGCAAATTCTCCACCATGGATGTTTCCATGCTCGACCTGGCCCGCTTCGAGGAAGACAGATTGATAAAAGAGTACAATGTAGTTTAATGCCCTCCCCCCTACCCCCTCTCCCTCTAGGAGAGGGGAAAACTGCCTTCCCCCTTGCGGGAAGGGCCGGGGATGAGGGAGAGGTTTATTATGCCTTCAGCAGAAATCATTACCATCGGAACAGAGATCTTACTTGGTGAAATCGTAGATACCAACACCCGTTACATCGCCCGCACCCTGCGCGGCATGGGCGTGGACCTGTACCGCACCATTACCATTGGCGACAATGTGGACCGGATCGCAGAGGCCATACGTCACTCGATGGAGCGCGCTGAAATCGTGATCACCACCGGCGGGCTGGGACCCACCGTCGACGATCCGACGCGCGAAGCGGTGGCAAAGGCGGTCGGCGTGGAAACCGAATTTCGGGAAGATCTGTGGCAGCAGGTGGTGTCCGTCATCTCACGCTATGGGCGCAAGCCCTCCGAGAATCAAAGGCGACAGGCCTATGTCCCGAAGGGCGCGATCGGGATTCCGAACCCTGTCGGTACCGCACCATGCTTCATCGTGGAGACCGAACGGAACGCGGTGGCGTCCCTGCCCGGTGTCCCAAACGAGATGGAGCAGATCCTGCATGAATCGATCATCCCCTATTTGCAAAAGCGCTTCAATCTGAATGAGATCATCAAGATCCGCATCCTGCACTGCGCCGGGTTGGGGGAAGGCATGATCGACGAAAAGATCGCCGACCTGGAAACGCTGAGCAATCCCACCGTGGGACTGGCTGCACACACCGGTGTTGTGGATATTCGTGTTACTGCAAAGGCAAAGAACGAGGCGGATGCCGATACGATGATCGCGGGAATCGAGCAGAAGGTCCGTGAGAGACTGGGGGACGTGGTCTTCGGCGCCGATGAGGAGCGGCTGGAGGAGGTTGTCCTGAATACAGTTGCCAGGCGTGGCTGGACGCTGGTGGGTGTGGAGTCGGGTTTGGACGGGCTATTGGCACGGAAAATCCCACGCACAGTTTCCGTGCAGGGATTGACTGCCGAATCTCTCATCGCAGCATTGCGCGCCGCCCGGGCGGAATCCAGCGCCGACGCGGCCCTGGGTGTTTCCATGTTCCTGGAGGATCGCTCGGCCGTCATGGCCCTGATCACACCCACGGGCGAAAAGACCCATCACATCACCTATGGCGGACCGCCCCGCAGCCTGGCTCGCTGGTCCGTCAACCTGGCGCTCGACTGGCTGCGCCGGCGGGCTTTGGACCCAGAGAGCGAGTGACATGCCGCCTCGCCGGAAACAGACTCCAGGGTGGGCGGTTGCGATCTGGGGGATCAACATTGTTGTGTTAGTCTCGATCGTCAGTTTTCTGAGCCTCTCCCGGGGGGATTTGCACGTTTCCGCAGCCGTCGCCGGGAATAAGATGCCTCGTCCAACCCAGACCCGCGACATTCCTCCAACCACCTACTGGCTTCCCACCCTGACGCCCAACCCGTTTTATACGCCGCCCGTCTTTGAGACCCCGACTCCTTTTGCGCTCGCCTATGGACCGCGTCCCTCCATGATTGGATTTTCAGTGGCGGGTCGCCCGATCGAAGCCTACACATTTGGCACTGGCGAAAAACAATATCTGATCGTGGCAGGCATCCATGGTGGCTATGAAGGCAACACAATTGCACTGGCCAATGAGATGATCACCTATCTCATCGATCATCCCGATGTGATTCCACCCAATGTAACCCTCTACATCATCCGCGATATGAATCCGGATGCGGAGGCACGCTCCGACGATGTGGACGGGCGGGTCAACAATCATGGCGTGGACCTGAACCGCAACTTCCCCAGCGACAACTGGACTGCTGACTGGGATCGAAACGGCTGCTGGATCTATCGTCCCACCACTGGCGGCGACTATGGCGGCTCGGAGCCGGAGACGAGAGCCGTCACGAGCTTTATCGCCAGCCATAAGATCGAGGCGTTGATCAGTTATCATAGCGCTGCACTGGGCATCTTTCCCGGAGGTGTGCCGTGGCAACCCGCATCCCGGCGCCTGGCCGGGGCACTGTCCAAGGTAACGGGCTATCCCTATCCCCCTGTCGATACCGGCTGCGTTTATACGGGGACCCTGGCCGACTGGGCAGTAGAGAATGGGACCGGCGCGGCCGTGGATATGGAATTAAGCACCCACAAGAGCTCGGATTTTAAGAATAATCTTAGAGCACTCGAAGTGCTCTTGAGTTTTGCACCATAATTTCCCTGACAAAAACCTCTTCAAGAAGTTCGTCTTTCGTCACTCGTCCGATTTCGGTACTTGGCTATATTTGGAAATGCTGATATATAAGCGGGAACACAAAAACTCCCCACCAAGCGCTCGCTCCCTGGAGGGCGAGAGTACACCAAAGGAGAACAAATGACTCAACAGGTCGACATCCTCTTCACGAACGCATATGTCCTGACCATGGATGAAACACTCACCCAATACTCTCCCGGCGCCGTCGCGGTCCGTGGCGACAGTATTATCGCGGTCGGGCCTCAGCAGGAGATCACAAGCGAATACCTTGCCGGGGAAAGGGTGGATTGTGGCGGCAAGATCCTGATGCCGGGATTGATCAATGCCCACACACATGTGCCAATGACCCTGCTGCGCGGCCTGGCCGATGACCTGCGCCTGGACGTCTGGCTGATGGGCTATATGATGCCTGTGGAACGGGAGTTCGTCTCACCGGCCTTTGTCCGCCTGGGAACCCTGCTTGCCTGTGCGGAGCAGATCCGCAGCGGCGTCACCACATTCAACGATATGTATTACTTCGAAGAGGATGTCGCCCAGGCCGCCGCGGATGCAGGCATGCGTGCGGTCTGCGGACAAACAGTAATGAAATTTCCCGCGCCGGACGCGGCGTCCTACGAAGACTCCCTGCAGATGGCACGCGAGTTCATCCAGAAATGGAAGGGCCATCCTTTGATCGTCCCAGCAATCTCCCCTCACGCTCCCTACACCTGTACGGAGGAGATCCTGCGTGCCACTGCCGAGCTGGCCAGGGAATTCGATGTTCCCCTGCATACACACCTTGCCGAAACCTCATTTGAAGTCGAAAACATGCGTAACGAGAACGGCATCCCTGTGATCCCCTACGTCAAGAAGCAGGGACTGCTGGACGCAAAACTGATCGCAGCCCACTGTGTCCATGTGGATGTCGGCGAGATCCGCTCCCTGCAGCACGCCAAGGCGGGTGTCTCACACAACCCATCCTCGAATCTCAAACTTGCCTCCGGTTTTGCTCCTGTTGTAAAAATGCTTGAAGTGGGGTTGAACGTGGGGATCGGCACGGACGGTCCCGCCTCGAACAATGACCTGGATATGTTCGAGGAGGTGCGCCTGGCCGCGTTCGTCGCCAAGGCGGTGACCAACGATCCCACCTCGCTGCCCGCGCCGCAGGCTTTGCTCATGGCCACCCGCCTCGGCGCCCAGGCGCTTCATATCGGGCATCTGACCGGCTCCGTGGAAGCAGGCAAGCGCGCCGACCTGATCCTGGTGGATGTGTCACCCGTTCACAACGCGCCCTCCTTCAAACGCGCTGCCGATAATGCCTATGCCCAGATCGTGTATGCCGGCAAGTCCACGGATGTGAGCGATGTGATCGTGAATGGCAAATGGCTGATGCGCGACAGACGCCTGCTGACCTTGAATGAGGAGGATCTCCTCGCCCAGGCCGCTGAAGTTGCCCGCCGGATCGACGCGTTTCTGATCGAACGTGAACAGTCTGTGCTTTCCAAGCTGATCGCCCTGGGCGCCTCGATGGAGCAGGAGTCGTTCGAAGTCCAGGTCAAGGTCAAGATTGCCAATACCGAGCCGATCATCCGCTCCATGCTGCAGCCGGAGGTCGAGATGGTCCGCAGGCGACATTACCGTGAACACGATGTTTACTTCTTCTTCGAAGATCCATCCCAGGGCAGGCTGCGCTACCGGGAGGACGATTTCATCGACGATGCAAAGGGGACCATCTCCAACGTGCGCGCCCGGCTGACGCTGATCGGCCAGAAGCGCGAGGGAAAGTTCGAGGAGGTCCTGCTCTCTCGAAGCCGATTCCTGGCCCCTGCCATGCATTCCCTGCGCTTCTACCGCGAATATTTCAAGCCCAAATCCGAGTTCGCCATCGAAAAGGATCGCCTGCGCTGGCTGATCAAGTACAAAGACACCGAGTTCTTTGTGAATCTCGACCAAATGAAGGAACCAGAGCTGGGTTACTTCCTCGAGATCAAGAGCCGCACCTGGAGCCGCAAGGACGCCGAGCGCAAGGCCCAGCTCACCAGCGAGCTGCTGGCCATGCTCGGCGCATCAGACGGCGAACATGTGACCGAGGACTATATTGATATCGTAAGTGAGGCCTGAGGTTTCCTAAAATATGTTAAAAACGCTTGCCGCCATTTGCGCGGTTCTCTTCATCCTTGCCGGGGTGCCGGTCCTGCTCTTCTTCAATATCGAAAGAAAGGCCTTCGATGCTGCCACCTATAAGCAGGCCTTCGAAGACCAGCAGCTTTATCAGCGCATGCCCGGGCTGATTGCAGCCACATTATCCTCCAGCATGTCACAGAACGGAAGCACGCCGACGTTTCTGCGCGAATTAACTGTCGACGAGTGGCAGACCACCATCTCTACTCTGCTGCCACCCGAGGAGCTCAGGGCCATGACCGACCAGACCCTGGACTCGACTTTTGATTATTTGAACTTCCGCAGTAACTCGGTTGTGATCTCCCTCCTGCCGGTCAAAGCCAGGCTGACCGGTGAGGGAGGCGTTAACGTGGTCCGCGAGTTCCTGCGCACCCAGCCAGCCTGCACAATGGAGCAGCTTACCCAGATGGGAATGGGGCTGCTCAGTGGAAATATCATCCTGTGCAACCCGCCCGAAGAGGCGATGGGATTTTTCACCCCCTTTATTCAGTCCCAGATCGGAACCATTTCCGCCACTTTCCCCAACGAGATCGCCCTGGTTCCCGCTTCAGAAAGCGGTACGCCGAACGATCCACGCTTCAAGCTGCAGTGGGTGCGGTCCGGGATTGTCTTCTCGCCCTTCTTCCTGCTCCTGCTGCTTCTGGCGATCGCGTTGTTTGCCGTGCGCAGCCTGCGGGATCTGCTGCTTTGGTGGGGATGGCCGCTTTTGATCACCGGAGCGACCGCGACCTTGATCGCCCTGACGGGTTCCCCTTTGATGGGCTGGTTCCTGCAATTCCTTATCCAGATCTATGGAGCCGCCTTCCTGCCTGTCACGCTCGCCTCCACCATCGCCGAGACGGCCAGTGCCGTGGCGCGACAGATGCTCGTTCCGGTTATCATCCAGGGTTTTGTCATCGCCATGATCGGATTGCTGATGGTCATCGCCGGGACGTTCCTCTTCAAAAGAAGGACTTACGTGGTGGCCTGATCGAGGCCGCAATGGAAAAGAAGAATGTTACGGATTGGCTTCACAGCCCCGCAACATTTTTTATTCGCGATATTTGTAATTCGACTTTGAAACAACTTTACAGGGACAGGCAGGCATCTGCACACAGCCAAAAAAGATTTTCCCGAACTTCGCTTCGTGATTGCCACCCACGATTGTCCCACTCCAGGCCGCTCAGATCATCGCCGCCGTAGAGCACCTGTCCGAAGATCACATTCCGGAACTGGGCGACCGCGATCAGGGCGGCGCTCTCCATTTCGACGGTGAGACAGCCCTCCTCCCGCCGTTTCTGAATCTTGTTGGCCGTTTCGCGGTAGGGAGCGTCGATCGTCCAGGTTTTTCCTATCCGGTAAGGGACTCCATGCTCGTTCATGGTATTTGCCAGCGCGTTGATTCCCTGGGGATGGGCCGTCACTTCCCGGCTGGGAGGAAGGTAATGGTAGGACACGCCCTCATCCCGAACCGCGCCCGCCACCACAACCAGGTGGCCAACGGCAATATCCTTTTGCAGCACACCACAGCCACCGCAGGCAATGAACTTCCGGCAGCCAAATGCAATCGATTCCTCGAGCAGGCCCGCCGCGATCGGAGCACCTACGCCCGGGTGGAAAAAAGCCAGGCGCCGGCCGTGATAGGAGATCTCATAAATATTATGCGGACCATCCTCCCAGCGGTTTTTTACAACAATCCTGGCATCGTGCTCCGCGATCACTTTTTCGATCACTTCGCTGAAGAAGCAGATCACACAATGCTCCGGTAGATCCCGGGCACGAATGATCCTGGACGGCTCGATAAAGGCGTCGGGAGAGGGATCAAATTCGAGGATGGGATAGGTCATTACTGGCACCCGTTTTTCAGATGTTCATCAAAGGTCTCTGAGAATTCATGATATCCGGAGCCATCGCATTTGGCGCGGAAGTAAAGATAGTTCGACTGGGCAGGGAAGGCAACCGCGTGCAATGCATCCAGGCCGGGACTGGCGATCGGCGTGGGGGGAAGCCCGCTATTGAGATAGGTGTTGTACGGCGAATTGACCTGCAGGTCGATCAGCGTCAACGGGCTGGTCCACCAGCTGTTCTGCAGGATGCTGAACCCCAACGCATACTGGACCGTGGGATCTGCATCCAGTTTCATCCCCTGTTTCAAGCGGTTCAGATAGACGGAGGCTATCATCGGCTGCTCTTCATCATGCATCGCCTCCCGCTCCACCAGGGAGGCCAAAGTCACTGCCTGGTAGACACTCAGTCCCTGTCGCTCGAATCCATTCTCAAGATCGTGCGTGAGATGCAGGGCAAAATTGCGGAGAAAGCCGTTGACCAGTACATCGGCCGTCACGCTGCGCGGCACATCATACGAATCGGGCAGGAGAAAGCCTTCCGTTGAGTCTGCGCCGGAAAGAAAGTCATATTCGGGGTAGGGGGACCGTGCCGCGGCCAGGAAATCTTCAGGGGTGATGTTCAGGCCTGAGGTCGGCAGCGCAGCGGCAATTTCCTCCAGCCGCCATCCAGGCAGGATCACGAAGGTTACATCTTCCGGGGTCGCATCCTGCAGCTTTCGGGCGATTTCGATCGTGGACATCGCCGCGCTCAATTTGTAATCTCCGGCCTGGATGGTTGTATCCTGGCCGGAGTAAATGAGGTAGGCACGGAACGCATCTGCTTTCCGGATCAAGCCAACCAGCTCGAGCTGATTTGCCACCGAGCTCACCGATTCGCCCTGTCCAACGGTAAAGCTTTGTTCCGCTCCGTTCATATCCCGGGGACGGGTCAGGAGCTGATCGTACCAGAGCAGAAGCGCAGAATACTGGATCTTCTGAGGCAGGGAAAGCGAGGCGGCAGACGGACCGTAGACCAGCGTGGCGCGGGAGGGAATGTAAAAAATCGTCCCAAGCAGACAGACAAAAATGAACAGAACGAAGAGGGCTGCGATGAGTTTACGCATGGAGGATCTTGGTTTCAGTTTTCTGGACGGTTGTGTAGGGTTGGGATCATTCATAACATTTGCAGGTCATCGATGAGGCATTCTTAGAACCGATGATCTTGATGTATTCCATAAAATTATCCGGCCATCGAAGACCGGTTGGACTCCAAATAGGATTGCAATATTACAACAGCAGCCAGGGCGTCCTGGTGACCGCCGCGTTTTTTGCGCGAGACGCCCAGCTCGATTCGTGCGGCACGCGCATCCTGTGTGCTAAAGGACTCATCCCACAGGACAATCGCGATCGAGGTCTGTTCCCGTAACGCCTGGGCGAACTTCGCGGCTCGGCGTCCGGCAAGATTTGGCATCCCTTCGTCATCGAAGGATTGGCCAATGACGATCAAGGCTGCTTCGTTTTCCTGTGCCAGGCTCGCGACCTGGGCGGCATCCAGCAAACGGGACACATGCTCGATCACCTGGAGTGGATTCGCGATCGTCCCGGTGGGATCGCTCAAGGCAAGGCCGATCCGCTTTTCGCCATGGTCAACAGCCATGACTCTCATTCCATCACCACCGATATCCGGAATGGCACGATCGACATCCACGGCCACCACGAGGGGGAAAGTTGTACGTCGGGCGCTGCTGCCAGAGGCAGGCTTTTCTTCAACCTGGACTGGACATTCCATGCACCCAGGCCCTGAAGCAGTTGCGTGACCTGGCTGGGATTGATCTGCTGGACAATTTTACGCTCTGCGCGCATCGTCCATTTTACAGAGCCGTCCTCTTCCAACGTTGGACTCGTGGCCGGTTTCACGGTCAATGCTCCGCTTGGATCGGCGCGAAAACCCGGAGGCAGGGAAGCATTCAGGGCCAGCGCGGCCAGCGCGGCCAGGTCTGAAACGTCGGCATACTGGACCAGGTATTCCACCCGCATGTTTAAGGTCAATTTGGTACCGGCCGCGCCGGCGGGCGGATCATATTCTTCGGCGAGGGTATGAGAAACCGCCATGGTCTTATCAAACATCAGGTCGCCTGGTGATAGCTCATCTGCAAACTGTTTGCGTGCTTCCGCTTCCAGGGTTTTCATCAATAATGCCTTTGCGCGTTCCCGGTCGGCGTCGCTTGCCTGCACAGACGGGAGTTCACGTCCACCACTGGTTGGTTTGGGATTTGTGACCGAGAGTGAAAGGCCAAGGCGCCCCTCAACGCTATTGATCGTCTCCGCCTCCAGGTTGCCCGCAGTGCCGCCGTCCACCGCCTCAATGGGCAGTTGCAGGATCTT